>CAXSDU010000122.1:0-9952 GCA_964236165.1 uncultured Parafilimonas sp.
GAAATAGGAAAGACCCTTAACATGGGCGTAAGAAATGTGGAAAGCTTACGGGCAAAAATTCTTAAAAAAATGGGTGTTAAAACGACTGCCGGATGGGTAATATATGCCATTAAAAATGGGCTTTATCATATTGAGTATTGGAATAAGTGATAAATAAAATATTTATACGTGGTTGTTTAATTAATTTTTCAGCACTTTTCATGAATTTCTTGCTTGTTATAACGCCAATATTTATTCTGCACGACTGGTTACTATCAATGAATTTTAATAGATAAGCAATATGTTGAAAATCAATAAATTAAATTAATAAGATTGAATTACTAAACTCATTAGTAAACTCTGTGCTTTTCTAAAGGTGATAAAAGTTCAACTGTTTAATAAAAGCACTCACCGAAGAAGCATTAAAATGCAGCAAGCTCATTGCGTTCCTGACAGACATCTTGAACAAAATAATTTGAATATTTTTTTAGAATCAGGCTCAAAAGATTTTTTGGATTTATTTTCAATTGGATACTTAAATATTTCATCCGCTACCTTTAGATTTACTATTTGTTCAACTGAAATTGTTTTTCTTTTTTCCATATCGGTGTATTAATAAAAAGGACTGAAAGATCGCAGTTTTAAGTTTAGACTGTCTGTTTTTTTGAATTTGCGTGTAATGCGCATCAAAGTAGAATACGGAACCGCTAACCTTACCATATCATATTTATCATTGCTTGCACAGGCTTTAGAAGTTACAATCTTTGATTTGCTTTAAGATTATTAATCTTCACAGTTAATCAAAGTGCTTGATTGATTTGCTATAAAACAGCCCGGATAAATTTTCCTCACAGTAAAAGGGGGAAAACAATAAAGTCAAAAGTCGATGAGTTTAGATACTTATTCTTACTGGATAATGTAAAATGAAATTACACAATTTCATTGAGCCGTTAAAGGTCTCTCATCAACTTTGATAAATGCTTTGCCGGTTATAGACTCATATCTCTTTTGTAATTCTTCAAGATTTGTAAGGGGTATACCAATTTCAATACTATTATCGTTTTCGAAACACTGATAGTATAAACCCTGCTTTTCAAACATAAAGAAACGATAGTGTTGGTCACGCCATATACCAAATTCTTCTTCTTCAAACCCATGCTTCCATAATTCAATTGGAGTTATTGATACCATTATATTATAAATTATGTTGTTCAATGGCATAACCAATTTCATTTATTAACGAAGGATCAATGGGTATAACATCATTTTCCATTTTCCAGCTTCCATTTTCATCTAAATCAAGTGTGAACATGTATTCACAGGCAGTAAATATTTTGAACTTAAAACAATTAGCGTCATCAAGGTTAGATTCAACCTTATAAACTTCATTGTTGACTTTAATATCAAACACTCCTTCTATGTAAACTCCCATACTGGTTTTGGTTTAAGCAAATTCATCCTGTAATTCAGGATATTCTTGTTTTTCTTTCGGATTGTAAATTTCCTGAAAGTCCTTTCTTATTGGATGTGCTTCCATTTTCTCACTCGGATATTGATATGTTGCTATCTCTGTAATTCTTTGTATACTTAAATCATCTTTAATCCATTCTTCTGCCAATTCCTTTGTGAGTATAACAGGCATTCTCTTTTTAGAGTTGTGTATCTTCTCCATCAAAGCATTCGCTTTTGTTGTCACTATTGAAAATGTTGGAGTGGTTAAATTCTTAAATTCACCTGTTTCTTCATCTAACTCCTTATGTTTCCAAGGTGTCCATATACCTGCCATCATTGTAAACGGATAAGGATTGTCTTTTAAATAGATGTGGTGAGGATATTTTATTGCCGTCTTTAATCTTTCACCTCTTTTTCCAATAGGGAAATGATGGTACCATTCATAAAAACCGTCAACAAATATTACACATCTTCTTTCTGCTGCTGCACTCTTATAAAGCACTTTATCAAATAATTCCTCACCCTTTGCATTTAGAGTAATAAACCCCTTGTTCCATTTGCCATTTTCATCTTTATAGCCAGTCCAAAACCTCTCTGCTTCAGCCATATTCTTTACACCATTTGGTAAAAATCCCCACATCATAAGAGCAAGATGTCTTTTGCCATCCTTTTTACTTTGAAGCATTACTTGATGAGGTTTGTGATCAAAGCCATTAATATAAGATGCTACTGGAAAATCAACATCAAGCTGATGGTCTACGACTAAATCAGGAAACACATCTAAAATACTTTCAAGCTTTACTTCAAATGCTATATGGTAACACATACTATATCTTTTCTAAATCCTCTAATTTAACTCTTGCAGTTTGATTTGCAAATTTCATGACGATATATAGCTCTCCAAATGTTAATTCCGGTCTTGGAACTATAGTGTAATCCCTCGGGATATGCCAATTGGTTTTCCTTTCAACATACTTTTTAATCTTGTCTTTGAAAATTGTATCCATTGCATGCTCCACTGTTTTTGGGTCTTGAATCAATGAAGAATAAATCACATATTCTGAATTTGAAGATAGCATTTCTTCGAGCTTTTTTCGATGCTCATCTTTTTCTAAATCAAGTATTGCTGCATATTTATCTTTTTTATTGCCTTCTGTATTATTAAAATTCATTAATCTCCCGTTATTATCAACTATTGACTGCGCTTGATCGGTACTTCCAGCAATCGCATTATAATGAATTTTAGCTCTGCCTAAATCATCATAGTGTGTCAGCATCAAATAAGTTTTATCATCAGTTTCAAATAAGTCTTTACCTCTTGTAAAAGTTTGCGACACTAAATATCTTTTCTTTTGATTTATAAATGCAGGTATAAATCTTGATTCAAACTTTACAAATGGATTGAACATAAACTATATTTTTACTTTAAGTATTTGCGTTATATCAGTTGTATATTTTTTACTTAACTTTTCTGCTCTTAGCCTGTATCTTCTTTCAAATCTTTGAACAGCCATCCTTACTGTATCTTTTCCCATATCTTGATTAACCTCATCAACAGTTAAAGCAAGTTGTTTTTCTTTACGTATATCTGTTTGATTAAAAAGGTTTAACTGCATTGCATTCTCAGTAACAAGATCTAAAACCATTACACCAGCTTTCATATAAATGTAACCATCTGGTCTGTAAATTATATCAAGACCTTTTAAAGCGTAGCCTATAATATCTTTAGTGAAATTTGTTTCTTTCTCACATTGTAAAGTAATACTTCCCTGGTATTGTTTAAGTTCTGGTTTATGAGGGTTAGTCAGTATAAATACGTTTACATACCTGCAAGTTGAATGCTGATTCCTCAGCTTTAACGCACATGTTGCAGCATGATTACTGATTGCTTCTTTAACGATTGATATATCGCTTGTTGATGTTGCAAATGATCTGCTTGTGCATATGTTCTTCTTATTCTTTGGTTGATATTCCCATTCAATTGATGGAATGCCATTCAATTCACTCCATAACCTTAATCCAACAACACTCATTTTATTTCTCATCCAGTCACCAGGAATCTTAGTTACATCTTTAGCAGTCCTGAAACCATTTTGCCTAAGTAACATGGCATATTGCTTACCTATTCCCCAAATATCTTCAACATCGGTTGCTTTAAGCATTTCATCTGTTAATTCATTGGATATTGAATAGAATACTCCTACATCTTTAAATCTCTTTTTAGCATACCTGTTTGCCATCTTAGCAAGTGTTTTTGTAGGAGCAATGCCAACAGTAACAGGAATGCCCAAGCTTTGAGTTATGGTCTTTCTTATTTTTATTCCCAAGTCTAAAAGATCGTGATAAAGCAATTCACTCAAATCAAGAAAGGCTTCATCAATCGAGTACAACTCCATCCTTGGAACAAATGAAGCAAGTTTCTTCATTACCCTGTCGCTTAAATCACCATACAATGTATAATTAGAACTAAACACTTTTACATTGTGTTGCCTGAATAACTTCTCACTCATGTATGCCGGAGTTCCCATTACTATTCCAAGTGCCTTTGCTTCATCACTTCTGGCAATTACGCATCCATCATTATTACTTAATACAACAACTGGTTTATTTTTTAACGCTGGTTGGAACAATCTTTCACAACTCACATAAAAATTATTACAGTCAACTAAAGCATACATCTTGTATCCTTTGGATTTGTTATTATATAAGTTACCACTCCCCATACCTGGAAACTCATTTCCTGTGTAACTTCTATCTCAGGAAATTTTGGATTAGCGGGTACAAGAAAGCATTTAAAGTCATTCTTTTTTAAATACTTTACAGTAAACTCTCCATTTAATTCTGCCAGTACTACATCACCATTTTTGGCTGTTATACTTCTGTCAATAATGAGTTTCGCTTTGTGAGGAATAAAAGCATTGACCATTGATGTTCCCTCGCTCTCAATTATAAAAGTTGAAAGCGGGTCTCTAATGAACTCCTTATTAAAATCTATTCTCTTTTCTAAGTGATCATTTGCAGGTGATGGAAAACCTGCAGGTACTTTGTTATCGTAATAACCGATAGTAATTGCCTCATCCATATACTAAATTAATTAGCAATATTAGCCAAATATTTTAGTAGAATATCTTTTCATTCAAATTTTATTTATTGAACTTTGTAAGATTTGATTAAAACAGAATTGGGTTAGCATTTTCTATCTTAATTAAGTAATAGTAATTTATGGCAGACGATACTTTTTATAGCCCTTCATCATTAGTTAATACATTTAATAATGCATTAGCTAATGATACCACACGAAGGATTTTTCAGATAAAAGGAGTTTACGTTCCCGGAAAAGGAACAAGCCATAGCGAATACTTCTTGATACTTAAATGGATTTGGGTAGTATAGCCGTTAGGCAACAACCCTTAAAACGGAAGTCTAAAAAATATCTCAACTTGTTTCTTCTTAAGATTTTGTTTGACCAAGTCATAACTATACCTTTTATATGTTCTCGGAACTCTATAAACAAGCTTTCCTTTATAAACTTCAACAATTAATTTACAGGGAATTTGCTCACCTAACAGGTACGCATTTTTCCAATTAATTAACCCAATATTCAATTGCGGATTAAAATATTTGATTGTGATGCTTTGTTCCATTTAAAATTGAAAATTAATATTTTTTGGAACAAAATCTTTCGTCTATTTTAGAGTTGTACGCTATATTGTTGACGCAGCACAAGTAAATAAATTACATCATGAAAAGACAAATATTCATTATCCATATTCTTATATTACTTTCAATATTTACAAACAGCGCATTAGCACAGCAGACAAATTTCAATGAAGATTATTCAGCTTATCTCCCAGAAGTAAGAGCCTTCAATCAGCAACTTGCTCATACAGAAATGCTTCCACCAGATAGTGCTGTAAAGACTATAATAAAATCTTCAGTAAAATATATTGATGGACAAGGCGGAAATCTTGCACTTAGAATTTTTAAACCTGATATAATCCGTGCAGTTGTATTGGATATACATGGCGGCGGATGGTGTGCCGGTATAGCTGCTTTTGATGATAGCCTGAATGATGAAATGGCAAGGAAAAGTAATGTAGCAGTTGTAAGTGTTGATTACCGGTTGGCACCTCCACTTACTAATTGTATAAATGATTGTAATGCTGCAGCAAAATGGTTAGTAAATAATGCATTGAAAGAGTTTGGTACAGATAAACTTTTTATTTCAGGTGGTTCTGCAGGTGGTCTTTTAGTTGCGGTAACTACATTGTACATCAGGGATTCGCTTCATGCTATTGATAAAGTAAAAGGTGTAAATCTTGAGTATGGCTGCTTTGACCTTTCACGTACACCATCATGCAGAATGGCAACAGACAGTACCCTTTTCATTAATAAAAAAGCTTTGGATGATGTTTGGGAATTGGTATTTCATGGATGGAGTATTGAGCAAAAACAAAGTCCGCAATACTCTCCTTTATATGCTGACTTACATAATCTGCCGCCTGCATTATTTACAATAGGAACAGCAGACCCTTTAATAGATGATACATATTTCATGGAAGCAAGATGGAGATTGGCAGGTAATAAAACCTTTCTTGCAGTTTATCCGGAATGCCCACATGCTTTTAATACGTTTCCAACAAAAATGGCGAATGCTGCAAACGAAAAAATATTTCAATGGATAAATTCATTGTGTAAAAAATAGCAGAACTGTTTCAATTCAGAAATACAGCGTACAACAAAAGTATTTGCAATAGCAGGGGGCGACGGAACGCAACTTCAACATTTGTAATTTTGTTGTGCTGTAGTTCCAGCGTGACGAACAAAGCCGAGCAAAAGTTCTTAACTTCGGCAACATATTTTCAATTAAGCTTTTGTACCGGGCTGGACGAGCAATGAATTCCCTGCCTTCGCAAATACCTATCGTTGGCAGTAATGTTACGACGACTTTAAAAACGAAAATAGTGAGTCATTTTCAGACTCACTATTGATAAATTTAAATACTTGCAATGAACGGAGATTTCTTAAAAAATGTATCAGTGGACAGCTGCCTGATAAGAAAATGTGCTAATTCTGTTGCACTTATCTTATCGCCAAGACAATCTTCTAAACTAATAATTATTTGACCATTTGTGTCTGTTTGCTCAATTAAAGGAAGTCTTACCAAAGTCCAATTAATATTACTGTTTGACAAAATATCAAATTCGGACTGTTTGTTTGCTGTTGAAATTGGATAGTTTTTTTTCATCCAGTCTGTCGCAAAAGTAGTTTTAGAACTTTTTTTATCATGGGGAGCATCAACATGTAGTCCTGTTGTTAAAATTTAACGAAGAATATTATACTCATTCATTGCTTGGATAATATTCGTGGTTGCTTGACTAAAAATTGTAGGTTCGCTTGCAGGGACACCAAAGCCTAAAGTGCTAATCACTGCTTGACAACCTTTAAGCAATGTATGGACAGAGCTATAATCAGTTACATCACCTTTGACAACTTCTACAAGTAAATTATTGATTTGAAAATTATCAGGATTTCTAAGAAGGATTTTGAGTTGAAAGCCTTGCTCTATTAATTGTTTAACAAGGTATTTGCCTGACTTGCCAGTACCGCCAATGACAGCGATTGTTATTTTATTTTTCATTTTGTTCTTTATAAAATTTGAAAATACAATTACCATTCGTGCTTGTCCATAAGACAACACGAACTAACAAAAGCCGTTGGACTTTTGTAAAAAAGAGAATCAATATTTTATAAAGAAATTTTAATAGCATAAAAGTATGAAACAATATGATTGTAAAGAAGCAAACTGACAAAAAACACTACTGCCAACAAGTGCATTTGTAAAAGCATGGCTGACAAGCCGCACTTGTGCAGCAGTAATTCTTATCATCTTTTGTTATCGTCAGACAATACGCTATTCAACATTTATATTTATCTTCAACTTCAGTTTTTCAATTAAGCATTTGTACCAAGCTGACCAAGCGCTATTGCCATGCCTTCACAAATGCTGAAACGTTAGGCGCAAGTAAAAAGACTCAATCATTCAAAATGAAACTTATACATTTTAAGGCAGAAAAAGTTAATGGCTATTTAGACTTCGATATTAAGTTCGATGAGTCATTAACTTTTTTAATAGGAATAAATGGTTCCGGAAAAACTACAGCAATAAAACTACTGCTTGGATTGGTTAGCCCGAGTTGGATTAATCTTACTCAGATTAAGTACTCATTCGCTGAAGTCGAATGTAAGCTAGGCGACGAATCACTTAAAATAAGGTCCGAATATCAAGATTCCGATAAAATAAAGTTGAGCCTAACATATCCAAACAATGAAGAGAAAAATGCAACTAGTACTGTTAAAGTACAAGACCTTCCTACAATCGAAGTGAGCGATTTCAGCAGGTTTGAGCTTAGGCAAATTATGACAAGGTATTCTAGATATGAATCTCATTTTACAGAACTAGATGCTGTGAAACAAATTAGAGAAATGATCACTCCAGTTTTTTTGGGGCTTGATCGAAGAATACATGAAGGAAACGAAATTGACCTAATAAACATGGAGTCCTTTTTCCGGCAAAGGGATATAACTACAAACATTAAAGGTAACCTATATGAAAGTCTATTAGATGTGGAGAATTTAATAAAAAACTCTTTTCTCGAATATTCTCAAAAGCAGTCAGCTGTTAGTGCAGCTTTAAAAAATAAAATTATTTATGCCTCTTTTGATATTATTCAGGGAGGCGATGAGTCCGGACTAAATTTGCAAACTAACATAGATATCAAAACCCGTCGAGAAAGAATAATTGAGGCTTCTAAAAATTTTGAAATACCTGATCTAGAAAGTAAAATTCTTAATTATTTTGACGAGTTAGCGAGAATTCAAGCAAGATTGAGTAAGCTACAAAAAGTAGTAGATAAGAAAAAAAACCAGCCACACCCAGATTTTATTAAAGCACTTGGCCAATGGTTTATTAATAGCCCGCAGTTAGAGAGAATTGACAATATTATTTCCTTGTATGAAGATGCCCAAAATGAAATAGTTAATGAATATAAATTATTTACAAAATTTGAGACATTGGCTAATCAATTTTTTTCTGAAAACAGTAAAAAATTGATAATAAAAAAGAATGGAGAGATTGAAATAGAACTTCCAAATGGAGACCCAAGTAATATCTATCGCCTTTCTTCAGGCGAAAAGCAAATCATAGTTATGTTAGCCCAATTGATATTTGGACAAAAAAGATTTGTGTTTATTATAGACGAACCAGAATTAAGCCTACACCTAGGATGGCAAGAAATATTCGTTAAGAGTATTATAGATGCTAGTCCAGAAACTCAATTTGTTTTAGCTACACATTCACCCACAATAGTTGGACATATTGAAAATGAAAAATATTGTGTTGACTTAACTCCCAAGACAAAATAATGAAACTTAGATACAAAGATTTTGTGATTCCAACATTATCCTTATTCTTTAAATCAAAAAACGATGTCGATGTTTTTATAGAAGACTCAAATGACGAGGAATTTTATAAAGCTTTACTAGGTAGACTTACAGCAGGAAAAAAAATAAATAAGATTATTTCTTGTAAGTGTAAAACAGAATTAATTAAAGCATGTGAAGCGGATCAATCTGATAGAGAGAGAAAGCGAATTTATCTAGCTGATGGAGATTTGGATCTAATTGTAGACACAAATAGATCCGATCTTAAATACCTATTTGTGTTAGAGAGATACTGTATCGAAAACTACTTATTAGATGAAGAAGCAATTCTCGAAATGCTTCACACAAATATAGTACTTGATAAGGCGGCCATAAAAAAGCAACTTACTTTTACTAACTATTTAAAAAGTATATCCAATGTCTTAGTAGACATGTTTCTTCATTATGCGATATCGCACTACCATAAAATGGGAACTAAAACAGTTTCAATTTCAGTTGGCACTTTTTGTAAGCAGGCAAAATCGATAACTGTTCTTGATATTTCAAAAATAGAACTGAAGATACAGGAATTAAGAGATGAAATAATTCTTAAGATTGGTGATGATATTTATAATGAAACAATTTACCAGCTAAGACAGAAATGGCCGTCAAATTATCAGACACTAGTTAGTATTGTTTCCGCTAAAGACTACATTTTGCCATTATTAGTGTTTCGGTTTAAGAAATTAAAAGGAAAAGAGACTTTTAATCTAAAATGGGAAGCATTCAGATTATCTATGGCAAAAACAATTAATCTTAATTCACTGGACCGACTTAAAGATGCAATTACCAGCGCCTAACAAAAGTATTGCTGCAAATGTGGCTGGACATTGTAATCTTCATCTGTAGTTCGCTATCAGCAGCGGTTTCGGCAGACGGAATTCTGTTGGGCTTTTAGTTCTTATCTTGTACTTTTAAATCTTTAATGGACAGCAGTTCCGGGCAGGACAAGCAATGAATTCCACACCTGCAGCAATACCTGCCCGTCAGACTGTGAAAAAACTTCATAGCGTAAAGAAAACGGGTTAGAGGATTATTA
>CAXSDU010000123.1:0-9945 GCA_964236165.1 uncultured Parafilimonas sp.
ACGTACAACCGGCCTGTATGGTCTTAAGCCAGCCCAATCACCAATAATTTTTTGCTGTTTTAATTCCGGAAAAACTTCATACGCATTATTGAGTATTTGCTGTATAGTTGATGGTTCTGTTTTTTCTTCATACGTGTTTTGTTCATAAGTGCCACCAACTATCATGGCATCTTTCCTCGGAACAAGATAAAGCGGTTTCTCGTTGTCAAGATAAATTGGAAAATCAGTTATAGTTTCAATTAACGCAACTTGTCCGCGAACAGGTACAATACTTTTATCATTACATAATTTTTGCGAACCAAGCGCTGTGCAATTAATTATAAGATCATAATCGTTTTGCAATTCAGCAAAATCATTTATTTCATGTTTAGTAAATTTTACATTTTTTTCAGTAACATAATTTTTTAAATAAGGCAAAAAAATCTGTGTTTCAATTAAAGGAACTTTTATATCGTACGCTTTTGCAATACCTTTTGCCAAATCTTTTTCCGGCACCATTTCACAAGAACCTTTTGGAACAAATTTAATCCATATTGGTTCTTCTTCGATTTCATTTTCTCTCAGCACTTTTATTAATTGTTTTATGCTGATTCCTGTTGAAACATCTGCGGAAAGCTTTTCATAAAAACTATAACTTGATTTTGCCCAGCCGATACCACGTTTATCATTTCTTATATGATAAGGAAACCAAAATGCGGCAGCCCTGTTTGAAGTAATGTTGGGTGAAAATGCTTTTGCGATTATCGTTATATCATTTTCTTTTTCACATAGCAAATAAGCGCATGATAAACCGCTTATACCAGAACCGATAATTGCAATTTTTTTTCTTGGTTTCATTTTAATGAAGCATCCAAATCATTTAAAATATCTTCAATATTTTCAAGGCCAACACTCATTCTTATTAATCCATCTGTTATACCAAATTTTATGCGCTCTTCTTTTGCTACACCAAAATGACTCATTGAAGCAGGGTGCGAGATAAGTGTATCTGCCGTTCCAAGCGAAACTGCTCTTGTACACATTTGAAGATTATCGATAAATTTTTTTCCTGCTGTTAAACCGCCTTTTAATTCGTAGCTTAACATAGCACCGGGATAACGCATTTGTTTGTTAGAAATTGCATAATCAGGATGCGATTCAAGCCCGTTATAATTTACATTTTCTATTGCCGGATGGTGCTGTAAAAAATTAGCAACAGCCAATGCGTTAGAGCAATGACGTTGCATTCTTAACTCAAGTGTTTTAATTCCATTAATTAAAAGAAATGCATCGAAAGGATTTGAATTGCCACCTAACAAACGATGCCATTTTGTGGCTTTTGTTTTCATGAACTCAATATCTTTTCCTAGTAAAATTCCGCCAATTGCATTGCCATGACCATTTAAAAACTTTGTAGTTGAATGCACAACAAAGTCAACATCATATTTAAAAGGTTGTTGTAAATAAGGCGTTGCAAAAGTGTTATCAACGGAAACAATAAGATTATATTTTTTTGCGAGATGAGTTATCGTTTCAATATCTACACATTGAATAGTTGGATTTGCGGGTGTTTCTAAATGTATAAGACGAATATTTTTATTTTTTTTGATGGTTTCTTCAGCAATATTCAAATCTCGTAAGTCAACAATTATTGGTTGAATATTATTTTCAGCGAGTATTTTGTGCAGGTATTCATGTGTGCCACCATATAAAGAAAAGTGTGAAAGAACAGCATCTCCAGTTTTTAAAGTACTTTGAAATAAAGTGCTCAATGCAGCCATTCCGCTGGCATGTAAAAACGCTTTCAACGTTAAAGCATTTCCGTCTTTATTTTTAATTTGAAAAGCTTCTAAAGCTTCAATTATTTCTTCTGCTACTTTAAAAGTTGGATTTCCCCAGCGACTATAAATATAACCTTCTTCCTCACCGGAAAAACGGCGCATGCCTTGTTCGGAGTTTTCAAAGGTAAAAGTTGAAGTTGCATATAACGGCGGCAGGTGAGAAGCGTTTGGAAAATTATGACTGCCTGCATGTAAAACCAAAGAACTGATGCCTGTAAATTCAAAATTATCTTTCATTAATTATATTGCTTTTTAACTATCATAAGACCATTTAACCCAAATTGAACCCCATGTAAAACCACCGCCAAAAGCTGCGAGAATAATATTGTCACCTTTTTTCAATTGTTTTTCCCATTCCCATAAACACAAAGGAATAGTTGCTGCCGTTGTGTTTCCATAACGTTGAATATTTATCATTACTTTATCTGTTGATAAACCCATTCTGTTAGCAGTAGCATCAATAATTCTAAGATTTGCCTGGTGTGGTACCAGCCATGCAACATCTTCAGCAGAAAGATTGTTGCGCTCCATAATTTCTGCACTAACATCAGCCATTCCTTTAACGGCAAATTTGAAAACAGTTTTTCCTTCCTGGTAAATAAAATGTTTTTTTTCTGTAACACTTTCTATTGATGCAGGTTCTAAAGAGCCGCCGGCTTTCATGCGCAGAAATTCTGCACCGCTTCCGTCTGTTCTTAAAATACTGTCGCGTATGCCGGTATCATCAGTTGAAGGTTCAAGTAATACAACGCCGGCGCCATCGCCAAAAAGAATGCAGGTACTTCTGTCAGTATAATCAACAATAGAACTCATTTTATCAACACCAATTACCAATACTTTTTTATATCTGCCTGATTCTATAAATGAAGCGCCGGTGCTTAATGAAAATAAAAAACCGCAGCATGCCGCACTTACATCAAAACCCCACGCATTTTTTGCACCAACTTTATGTGCAATTATGTTAGCTGTTGAAGGAAAAGACATATCCGGAGTTACTGTTCCAACAACTATACATTCTATATCAAGCGGGTTTATATTTTTTTTTTCGAGTAACTTTTTTACAGCCGGTATTGCAAGATCGCTGCTGGCTTTTCCGGGTTCGTTTAAAATTCTTCTTTCACTAATTCCGGTACGGGTTTTAATCCATTCATCATTCGTATCTACCATTTTCTCAAGCTCTTTATTAGTAAGCCTGTATTGCGGCACATAAGCTTCTACAGCTGTTATTGCCGCAGTTATTTTATTCATGCTGAAAAATTAGGTGTCAAAAGTATTGAAAATAGGTGTTCTAAAAATTAGTGCTGATAACAAGTTAATACCTAATGATTACATTGGTTTTTTAAACCGTGTAAATTTTGATTTCATTTTTAATAGAATTCTAAAAAATAAAGTGCCAGTTGGCTAAAGGTTTCTATATGCCGCGTTGTGGCTATGAATATAATTCTTACAACAATTTATGATAATTCCCAATTATGGCTTAATTTCCCATATTAACACACTTTATGAAAATGTTTCCCTCCGCTGTAAACAAAAAAGCAAAAATTTTTTTTAACTTTTTTGCAGTTGCAATAAATCTTGCAATTGCTTTAAATGTTAATGCGCAAACTAAAACTAACGTTATTTTTATATTGGGAGATGATATTGGATATTCTATTCCAACAGTTAATGGCGGTCAATCTTATTCAACGCCAAATTTAGATTCCATGGCAAGAAATGGAATGAATTTTTCTCATTGTGAAGCTATGCCCCTCTGTTCACCCTCACGCTTTTTATTACTCACAGGTAAATATAATTTTAGAAATTACAGCAACTGGGGATATATGAATGACAGCGAGAAAACTTTTGGAAACCTTATGCGTGATGCAGGATATGCCACTGGCTTCTTTGGTAAATTACAGCTTGCTTTTTCATACTCAGCAATGAATAAATGGGGTTTCGACAAGTATTCGGTATTTGAACTAACTGAAGACACTGTGGCAAGCAACCGCTATAAGAATCCTGTATTGGTTGATAATAACGGGCGCGTTCCAGATAGTGTAACTTTAAATAAATACTGCGATGATATGTTGACTGACAGAGTTTTAAATTTTATTGACTCTAATAAAAACAAACCTTTCTTTATTTATTATCCTATGTCAATAGGCCATAGACCATTTAGTCCAACGCCAGATAATCCTGAATTTGCTTCTTCAAATCCGGATTTGCATCAAACCGATACAACGTTTTTTCCGACAATGATGAATTATATGGATCAAAAAATAGGACAGATAATTCAAAAAGTAAAATCGCTTGGAATTGAAAATAACACCCTTATAATTTATGCCGGTGATAATGGAACACCAACAGAGATATTTTATAGAGTGAATGACACCACTCTGGAGGGTGAAAAAGGAAGCAGCAAAGAGGGTGGTACACATGTGCCTTTGTTCGCTTATTGGCCAGGGCACATACAGCCTGGTAGTTATAATGATGATTTGATTGACTTTACTGACTTCTTTCCCACATTTGCTGATGCTTCTTCAACTCTGAATTTGAACCCGTACGGTACATTGGACGGGAAAAGTTTTTATAACACATTAATTGGAGGAACAAGTCATCCTAAAACCCAATTATTTTTTCATTATTGCCCAAATCCAGGAATAGATGGTTTAACGAGATGGACAAGAGATAAAGTATACAAATATTATGGCAATGGCAAGTTTTTTAATATTGTAAACGATGTAGAAGAATTACATCCTCTTAGTGATCAAAATTTAACTCAAGCGGAATTGAGCATTAAAGCAAGCCTGAAACATTTGCTTGACAGTATGCCTACCTGGAAAGCAGCTCCATTAATTAAAAATCAATTTGTAAAAAATATCAGTAGCAATGTTGTTACAGTAGGCGGAACAATAATTAACACTGGCGCATCCCACTTAATAGAACGTGGCTCTACACTTGTTGATGGTATTCAAAAACCTACATTAGATCAGGACCGCAAGAAAGATAGCCTTATAAATACAGGAATATTTATGCAAAACAGAGATGGACTGACCGCTCAATCTCCATATGTTTTTTCTATGTATGCAATGAATGCGAACCCTGCTAACAGCACCGGCTATGCTTTTAAAAATTTTTATACACTTTCAAGCCCTCCTGTTCAACAGCCTGATTCTTTGTGGACAAAGGTTACTGGTAGCAAAATCGTTTTAAATTGGAGCAAAGCCGTTTTTCCACAACAAGGTGCAACCAAGGCTGGTTACCTGCTTGTTTATTCAGTTGATTCAGTAGTTTTGAGCACGCAGCCAAACGGATATAATTTAAAAGCTGCGGTAGTACGAGGAAAAATTGTAACATTAACTTCAACAAATTTACCGCGGGTGCCTGTAACAACTGCAATTATTAATAATTCTGCCCATGATAGTATTTATCATTTTTTATTAGTTCCTTATACATGGAATGGTTCAACAACTGTTACATATAACTATTTAACTCAGGGAGCTCGTTCAATTGTTGTTGACTTAAGAAATACAGGTAATCAGCCGATTGCCATCTTATCGAAACCACTATTATTAAATGAAGCGCTTTTAGCAAAACAATAAGATTGATTGCTGCATGTTCACACCAGTTAAAAAATAGTTTTTCCTGATAAAGATTTCTTCGTTCGCAGAGTTAGAGTAAGATGAAAAAACCTTACAGAAATGCTTATGTTAAGTAACAAGCTATGATTATATAATCCCGCTAAAACTAATTTAAAATAGCTATTACAAAAGGTATTCGATTTAAATGAAAACCATACTTTTGAGGCTTTGATATGATTGCATTTGTTAGCGGAAGATTTATTATAAAATTGCCATCGCAGGTTATTGTAGATGTAAATGGAGTTGGATATGAATTGCAAATAAGCCTTAATACTTATTCCGCTATTAATAATAATGAAAGCGGAAAATTATATACTTACCTGCACATAACTGAAAATGCGCATACTTTATATGGTTTTTTTGATATGGCTGAAAAAGATATTTTTTTGCAATTAATAAGTGTTTCCGGCGTTGGTGCTTCTACGGCAAGAGTTATGCTAAGCGGTTTAAAGCCTGATGAAGTTATTAAAGCAATTATTCAAAATAATACAAAACAGCTTGAAAGTGTAAAAGGTATCGGAAAAAAAACGGCAGAACGTATTGTGCTTGAACTAAAAGATAAATTGGGAAGACAGCAAACGGACAAATCAAATACATCGTATGTAATAAATACCCCCGAAGCAGATGCTTTAAACGCGTTGATAGCGCTTGGCATACAAAGAAATAATGCAGAGGCGGCTTTAAAAAAAGTAATTTCACCTGAGAACAATAAACTTACGCTCGAAAACATTATTAAACTCGCACTAAAAAATTTATAGCTTATAGAAGATTTCTACCTAACCGGGCTAAAATAACTTGAGAAATTTTTCTGTTTACAAACTTATTCCTGCAATTCTTTTTCTGCTTTGCCTTTATAATACAGGTTTAGCACAGAATAAAGACACGCTGCATTTTCCTTTACAAGACAGGAGAGGAGACCGCTTTAGCTCAAATTATTCCAATCCTTTCGATTTTGCTGATACTTCTATTATTAAGCAGGATATTCAATATGATCCTGTAACCAATCAATATTACATTTCTGAAAAAGTAGGCGATCTTATTTACCGCAAACCAACTTATTTAACGTTTGATGAAATGTATCGCCTGCAAGGCCAGAAACAGCAGAATGATTATTTTAATCAGCGTGCGCAAACATTATTAGATTTAAACAGAAAAATTTCAAGGCCACCGCCAAGGGTTTATGATAAATTATTTGACAGGATTTTCGGGATCGGTCCACAAGGATTAAAGGTTGACATAAAACCACAAGGCACCATTGATATTACAATGGGTTATCAGGGAGAAGTTATTAAAAATCCAACACTGCCGGAAAGTGCAAGAAAAAATGGCGGACTGGATTTTAATATGAATACCAACATCAACATTAATGCAAGTATTGGAGATAAATTAAAACTGCCGATAAGTTATAACACACTTGCCAATTTTGATTACGAAAATCAATTAAAGCTTGATTACAAAGGAATGGATGATGAAATTTTGAAGTCAGTTGAAGCAGGTAACATCACTTTTCAAACCAAGAGCACATTAATGACCAGCCCGCAAAGTTTATTTGGTGTAAAAACACAACTACAGTTTGGGAAATTTTTTATTACAACTGCACTCGCCAGTCAACGCTCACAACAACAATCAATTGCTTTACAGGGAGGCGGATTAAGCCAGCAGATAAATAAAAAGTTAGATGATTATGATGAGAACCGCCATTTTTTATTAGCGCAATATTTCAAAAATAATTATAACAAAGCCATGAGTACTTTGCCGCTGGTAACCAGCCAGGTGCAAATTACGCGTATGGAAGTTTGGGTTACAAACAGAAATGGTACAACAACGAATACAAGAGGTATAGTAGGTTTAATGGATCTTGCAGAAAATGCGCCATTCAATTCACAACATATTCATTCTTTAACAAATAGCCCTTTTCCATTTAATGATGCGAATGATATTTATTCAACTCTATCTTCAAATGATAATTACAGAGATCCGGCGCAGGTAAATGGTTTATTGTTTGGATTGGGATTGACACCTGTAAATGATTATGAAAAAACATTTGCACGCAAGCTTGATTCAAGTGAATATTTTTACAATCCGCAAATTGGATTTCTGTCGTTAAATGTACAGTTGCAACCGGATGATGTACTTGCTGTTGCTTATCAATATACTGTTAATGGCAGGGTTTTTCAGGTGGGTGAATTTTCGCAGGATGTTACGGTTGATTCTACGGTTGGCGTACAAAAAGTGCTTTTTCTAAAACTTTTAAAAGCAACATCACAGCGTACAAATCTTCCAATATGGAATTTGATGATGAAGAATGTGTATGCGCTTGATGTTACCAGTTTAGATTCAAGTGCATTTAAATTAAATGTGGTTTATCAGGATCCCAGCGCAGGTACAAAAAGATATTTACCGCAAAGCGATCCCGCGCTTGCAGGAACACCATTAATAAGTATTCTGCGTGCAGACAGATTAAATAATCAAAATGATCCCCAGCCCGATGGTGAATATGATTTTGTAAACGGATTTACTGTTTTGCAGCAGCAGGGAGAAATTGTATTTCCTTTACTTGAACCATTTGGACACGATTTAGAAGCTTTGGCTTTCCAGGGCGTTGATCCTGATATTATAAAAAAATATGTTTATAACCAACTATACGATTCAATAAAAGCCATTGCTCAAACGAATGCTAATTTAAATCACTATGCACTTATTGGTACGGTGAAAGGCAGTTCAAGTACAGATATTTATTTGGGCGCATTCAATATTCCGCAAGGTTCGGTTACTGTAACTGCCGGCGGGCAAGTATTACAGGAAAACTCGGATTATATTATAGATTACAATCTCGGTACTTTAAAAATAATTAACCAGGCAATTATAAATTCAGGAATTCCTGTTAGTGTTTCTTTTGAAAATAATGCAACATTTGGCATTCAGCAACGCAGCTTTTTAGGTATTCGTGTAGATTATCTTGCTAATCAGCATTTGTCTATTGGCGGTACTATCGAGCGTTTGGCAGAGCGTCCTTTTTTTACAAAGGTTGATTATAATGAAGACCCGATTCGTAATACAATGTATGGTGTTGATTTTAGTTATCAGAATCAATTACCCGGCTTAACGCGTTTTATTAATAAATTACCTTTTTATAATTCTACTGCGCCGAGCAGTATTAATGCTTATGGTGAAGCAGCTGTTTTAAAACCAGGTCATCCTCCGCAAATAGGTAAAGGTTCCGATGGTTTAATTTATATCGATGATTTTGAAGGCGCCACCAGCAGTGTGGATTTGCGCTTTCCATTTATTGCGTGGACACTTGCATCTACACCACAAGGCAACGGATTATTTCCTGAAGCTACGCTTACAGATAATCTTGATTACGGAAAGAACCGCGCAAAGCTTGCATGGTATAATATTGAACCAACATTACAAGACAGAACAAGTTTTAATAATCCATTACGCGGTAACCTGAAAGAATTAAGTGATCCGCGTGTAAGACAGGTTTTTACAAACGAATTATTTCCGCAACGTACTACCAATATTACAGATGTTGTTACACCAACATTTGATATGGCGTATTATCCTACAGATCCTGGTCCGTATAATTTTACAGATGATGTTACTGATATTGACGCAAGCGGAAAATTAAAAAATCCGGAGAGAAGATGGGGTGGCATCATGCGCAGTATAGATCAAACAGATTTTGAAACGGGCAACATTCAATATATAGAATTCTGGATGCAAAATCCATTTATAAAAAATCCTGCGAGCACCGGTGGAAAACTGTATATCAATCTTGGAGATATAAGCGAAGACATTTTAAAAGACGGGAGGCGTTTTTATGAGAACGGTTTACCCACACCAAATATTCCTGCAATAACAGATACTTCTGTATGGGGCAGATCACCAATAAATCCTATACAACTTACACAGGCATTTAGTAATGATCCAAGTGATCGTGCTTATCAGGATCTTGGTTTTGACGGTTTGAATGACGATACTGAAAGAATACAGCGGAGAAATTATTTAAACGATATTGCAGGCAATTTTGGTGCTGCATCAAGGCTGTATCAGGAAGCAAATGCAGATCCTTCAAATGATGATTACAAATGGTATCGTGATGCAAGCTTTGATGCTTCTGCTACAGGCATTTTAGGCAGGTATAAAAATTATAATAATCCACAGGGTAATTCTCCAATTGCTACAGGCAACTCTCAATTCTCGCCTGCAGCAACATTGTATCCTGATAATGAAGATTTGAACAGAGATAATACTTTAAATGAAACAGAACAATATTATGAATATGAAGTTGACCTAAAACCTGGTATGGCAGTGGGTTTAACCAAATATATTACAGATCAGCGAACAGTAAATCCAAGACTTGCTGATGGCAGTACTGCACCTGAAAACTGGTTTTTGTTTCGTGTGCCGATAGAAGATTTTACAAATAGAGTAGGAGAAATTCCTGATTTTAAATCTATACGTTTTATAAGAATGTATATGACGGGTTTTCAGGATTC
>CAXSDU010000124.1:0-9802 GCA_964236165.1 uncultured Parafilimonas sp.
TGCCGCCGCCGTCAAAGTATTTGCCGCCGGTGATATGCGCCGCGGACAATCTTTGGTTGTTTGGGCAATTACTGAAGGCAGAGAATGCGCGAGAGAAATAAATGAGTTTTTGAATATGTAAATCAAATTTTTTCATTCGCTTTCTCCCATTGTTTGGAAGCAACCACCATTTTTATTTCGCTATAACTTACAGCATCTTTTAGTTTTTCTTTTATTGAAGTAATTGAAATTTCTTCAACATTTTCCAGATGTGATTTAATTAAAATAAGCTTTTCTTTTTGCACTAATTCATTTACTGATAAAATTCCTCTGCTTACAAAAAAACTAAGATGGCTTTCAATAGTTGATTCTGTAAAATTTCGGAGTGTTGCAATTTCAGAAACAGATTTACCTTCTTTAAAAAGATTGTAGCTAATGGTTTTACTATCTTCTTTAGGCGCTGAATTTTCACTAATATTTTTTTCTTTTCTTTCCCGCTTTGGAGGTCTTTTATCAATGAATGAACCAAGATGATTTTCATTACAATAATCAACAATCAATTCTAAAAATTGCCTGCCGTACTGTTTTGCTTTTGCTGTTCCAAAACCATTAATCTTAACCAATTCATCTAAATTCTGCGGAAGATATTCTGCCATTTCATCAATAGTTGCTGTTGATGCAACATAATATACAGGCACATTTCTTTGCTCGCATAGTTTGTTCCGCAAATCTCTTAATTGTTTATGCAGTTGCGGATGCGGACTTTCTGTTTTTTGTGCAGAAGCAGTTGCATAAGCGTTTATAGTTGTTGCAGAAAGTATAAAACTTTTCTTTTGCTGAAAATAATTTTCAACTGAAAATTTTAGCTGACAACAATGTAATAAATGATTCTTTTCAGCAAGCAAAGCATATACTTCTTTCAATGCATCGTTATAAGCTTTTGCATGTTGCTTGCTGTCTGTTATTGCAGGCGATGAAAAAATGATTTGTATTATTTCACCTGTTTGATTGATAAAATAATCTGAAGCAGCAGCTAATCTTTCCTGCAATAAATTATTTTGTTCCGGTAATTTTTCATCAACAAAAAATTTATTCAACTGCAGCTTAAATTTTTCTGCAACACTTTTTAAGGCTGATATTTTATTTTGAAGTTCATCAACCCAGCTTAATAAATTTTCATTAAAAGCAGCAGCATTGTCTTTTACAATCTTTTTAAATCCTTCATATTGATTTACGATATTATTAAAATCAAACAAAGAAAAAATAATGTTTTGCTGGTATTGTTTTTTTGAGTGAAGTAACTCCTCCTGTAACTGATCTTCTGTTGTATTGCTTTGCGAAAACTGAATTATTTTTTCATCTGTATGCAGGCTTTGCTGCGTGATTAAACTTTTAAGCACAATGCCTTGTAAAGAAGTACAGCGACTTAACGCAACATATACCTGACCAGGCGCAAACGCTTGCCCGGCATCAATTACAGCTTTACTAAAAGTTAAGCCCTGGCTTTTATGAATGGTAATTGCCCATGCCAAACGCAAAGGAAATTGTGTGAATGAACCAATAATGTCTTCATCCAATTGTTGCGTTTGTTTATTGATTGAATAGCGGATATTTTCCCATTTTTCTTTGCTTACTTCAATAGCATCGGCGGCATCATTTACTTCAACAAAAATTTTATCATCTTCAATTTTGGTTACTATTCCAATCTTGCCATTAAAATATCTTTTAATTTTTTCTTTATCATTTTTAATGAACATTACCTGTGCGCCAATTTTTAACTTAAGCATTTCGTCTGCCGGAAATGACTTTTCATAAAACTCGCCGCTCACTTCTGCTTTAAACGAAAATGATTTCCCTTTCAGCTTAGAAAGTTCATCACCATTTGCATTATCCGATTTATAATTGTGCGTGGTTAAAAAAATATATCCATTATTTCCATTTAATTCAAACCACGGATCGTAGCGCGTGTTTAATAAATTCATTCCTTCATCACTAATATTACTTTGCCGCACTTCATTTAAAAGATCAATAAACGCATTATCTGTTTGCCGGTATATTTTTTTAAACTCGATGTACACCGGAGGTGATTGTTGCATTACCATACTTTCAAAAAAGTACTGGCTTTTATAAAACTGCGAAAGCATTTTCCATTCTTCATCCGGAATAATTGGCGGCAACTGGAACATATCACCAATAAACAAAACCTGTACGCCGCCAAATGGTTCGCTGTTTCTGTTTCTGAAGTGTTTCAGCACGGTATCTATTGCATCGAGCGTATCGCAACGCACCATGCTTATTTCATCAATAATTAATAATTCGAGTTGCTGTAAAATTTTTCGCTTCTCAGTATTCATGCGCATCCTTCCAATCAAACTATGTTTGTTTGTTGTGCTATTTTTTTGCATAAAACCTTTTGTCTCAGGAATAAACGGCGACAACGGCAACTGAAAAAATGAATGAATAGTTGCACCGCCCGCATTAATAGCGGCAACGCCCGTTGGTGCTACAACGGCTGTTTGTTTTACACAATTCGCTCTTATATATTTTAAAAACGTTGTTTTACCTGTTCCTGCTTTTCCTGTAAGAAAAATGTTACGGCAACTTTGGTTTACAAGATTTGTGGCGAGTTGAAAAATTTCATTGTTGTCATCAACAGTCATACAAGATCAAGGTAAGAAAAAAAGCCGTCTTAATTAAGACAGCTTTTATATGATACCTTTTGCAAAAAATTATTGATCCCACCAAAGATGATCTGTTAGTTGAACCGTTGGCGCATTCGCACTATTTGCAGATGTTTCATTGGTTGGATAACTGGTACGGCGAATAAACTCACTTAATACTGCGCCTTTTGGTAAGGTAATTCCTTTATAATTATAATCGAAGCGACGCATATCATCCCATGTAACCGGGCTTAAAAAACATCCGTTATATTTTTCTTTTAATATTAACTGCAATGTTATGTTAGCAGCGCCAACAGCAACAGCAGGATCAGAAGTATATCTTGTTATGGCTGTATCTGCAACACCCATTTTTTGCATATTGTTTTTTATTCCATTTAAATAATCTGTGTAAGCATTATTCTTATCACCACTTCTGAATTCTGCTTCCGATTTCATAAATGCGCATTCAACATAAGTTATAATTTGTAAAGGCGAATTATCACTAGAATACCATCCGCCAACAGAAAGATAGCATTCTTTACTTTCTGTACCTGTTCCTGTGCGCCCTTGTCCATTTGGCGTTCCCCTGTAATCTCCATATTGTGTTTTATCAGTTATTAACGGAAGGCGCGGATCAAACACTCCGTATGTAATTCCATTGGTTGCATTTACAAAATAAGATGAAAGCCATCCATCCAAATCCAGACCTGCATTATTAAGTGCTACCTGCGCCCATGGATTGCGTACTTCAAAAATTTTTATTTCTGCATCATCAGCATTTGATGTGTATGCAGCATTTAGTTCAGATAAAATATCAGCAGCATTATATTGAGATGTTTTTGATAATTGAGTAAGCATTCTTGCTTTTATTGCATGTGCAGTTTTAATCCAGGCATCTGCGGCGCCCGCATGAATAAAATCACTTGCTTCATCCATTTCGCCATCAGCATCGGGTTGTTGTAAAGCAGTAATACCTTCATTTAAAAGATTCATGGCCGTATCAAAAATATTTTTCTGATCATCAAAAGCAGGTGTAAGATTTGCAACGCCTGCGAAAGCTTGCGAATAAGGAATATCTCCCCATAAATTACTTGCCATATTCAAATGCAAAGCCATTAAAATATCAGAAACACCTATGTAAGCATTAAGACCTTTTTCACCGGCAAAAATTTTCATATCATGCAAGTCGGTCATTATATCATAAAAGCTGCCCCACGTTACACCAGGATTTATTGTGTTATAGATATCAACATCGCTTGCCGGGTTTGGCGAAGAAAGATATTGAACATAGTATGATGTTATATTACTTGCATTAAAAATATTATTCGCTGTTGAATAAGTTGTATTAGCTAACAATCCGTTTATAGGTGGTTCTGAACCTGCGTTTGGATTTTGATTTATATCAAGATATTTTTTACAACTGCTGAACCCTGTAATTAAAAGTACCGATATGAGTGTATAACATGTTATTCGTTTCATGATGTTTTTTTTTAAAATCCAACATTTAATGAAAAAATATAGCTGCGTAAAGCGGGATAAGTAAATCCTGCAAGACCATTAACATTGCTGCCTGCAACTGTTGAACTTGACTCAGGATCAAAACCTTTATACGGCGTAATAAGTATAAGATTATTACCGGTAATGGAAAGGCTGATATTTTTAATAAATGATTTTGGCAGAATAGCAGTTGGCAAAGAATAAGATATTGTAGCTGTTCTTAATCTTACCCATGATGCATCTTCTACAAAATTTTCTGATATACCTCTATAAACATTGCGATAATAACCGCCACCATAATCAGTAACACCATCCGGTCCAATACCCTGACCTAAATAAACTGCTTTATCATTTTTGCTCCCGTCAGCAGTTACACCAGGAAAAACAATTGTCTGATCTCTGTTTGCAGTAATAGCTGATATACCAAACGCTGCCATGAAATTCGAAAACTGATCATACTTTTCTAAGCCTTGTCTAGTATCCCATAATAAATACAAGCTCCAGTTTTTGTAGGTAAAAGAATTTCCAAGACTGGCAATCCACTTAGGATAAGCATTGCCTAATATTTTTTGATTTGATGTTGGCGTTAATACAGGAAATCCATTAGCACCAATTAATAAAGGCTGATTTTTATCAGAGCGTAAAGGATCTTTATCATCATTATATCTTGTCCACGGCGTTCCAAAAATATCGCCTGCAGCTTCACCCGGAATGTACTTTAATGTTACGCTTGAATTAGAATAACCATATTGACTGCCGATAACAATTTCAGAAAGTCCACTATAGATAGATAAAATTTTATTTTTATTGGCAGAGAAATTACCGGTTACATCCCATGTAAAGTTTTTAGATTTTACAGGTGTTCCTTTTAGTGTTAATTCTATTCCTTTATTTTCAATTTCACCTGCATTAAGTGTAATGGTTGTAAAGCCTGTTGAGGGAGCTGTTGCAACAGGTATTATCTGGTCTTTACTGTTAGATTTATATACTGTGAAATTGAATGATAACCTGTCTTTAAAAAAGCTTAGGTCTGTACCAACTTCAATTGTAGTTGTGCGTTCCGGCTGTAAATAAGAAACACCTGAAGCATCATCCCTGCCCCAGCCTATTACGCCATTTACCGGTGTACCAAATGTTGGTGAATAAGTAATGCTTGTGCTGTAAGGATCTGCATCTTTACCAATACCGGCAACAGATGCTCTCAGCTTTCCATACGTGAACCACGAAGGCATTGAAAAATTTTGAGAAAATATATAACTTAAGTTGGCAGATGGATAAAAAAAGGAGCGATTTTGCGCTTCAAGACTTGATGTCCAGTCGTTTCTTCCTGTAACATTCAGATATAAAAAATTATTGTAGCCAAGTGTTAGATCACCATAAGCACCTACAATGCGATACTTCTGCTGATATGAATTTATACTTACAACTTTAGCATTACTAAGCGTGAAAAGATTATAAACATCGAGCTCATCTCCTTCTGCACTTATTCTTTTAATATTTCTATCTAAAACATCATTACCCAATCTAAGTGTTGTTTGAAATTTCCCTGCCCATGTATGATCAAAACTTAATAATAGATTTGAATTTATTTGCCTGTAATTAAGCTGGTATTCATGCACAAACCCCTGTCCATTATCTTCTGCTACTATTTCATCAGGTACGTCTTTTGGTCCCGGTGCAGTGGCTGTACGTGCATCGCCATATTGATCCATACCAATTAAATAAGTTGCTGTTAACCATTTGTATGGTGAATAAGAAAAATTTAAACTACCTGTTATATGATTTACCTGGGATTTAAATTTATTTGTAGCTGCATAATAAACCGGGTTGCCATTGCCGTAAGTTTTTTGTGTGCCATCAGGCTTTACATCATCGCGTACATCCCAACGTGGCGCCCAATATATTAATTCCTCGTTGTAGCGATCTGCATCATAAAAATTTCCATCGGTATTTGCATAATACAATGATGTACCCATTTTAAATTTATCACTGAATTTTAGTTGACCGTTTACGCGTGCAGTTACATCCTGGTAATAGGTAGAAGGAATTAAACCGTTTTGACGCAGATAAGAAAGTGAAGATGAAAATATAGCTTTATCTGTTCCGCCAGAAAAACTAACTACATTTCTGTATTGATGACCTGTATTATATGCACGCTTCCAGTTATTAAATAATTGATCGGGGTGCGTTGGATCAATTTTTTTTGCATCTTCTACTGTTGGTCCCCATGCCGGCCAGAAGCTGGTAGAATCATATTCGCCAGTATATCCTTGTGTATATTTTAGTTGAACATCCGGCGTTTTATCAACATTATCTATACTATATGTAGAACTAAAGTTTACGCGCAATGCACCTGCCTGCCCTGATTTTGTTGTAATAACTACAACGCCATTTGCGCCGCGCAAACCATATAATGCTGTGGCTGCGCCGCCTCTTAAAATATTTACACTTTCAATATCTTCCGGATTAATATCTGAGATACGATTAGGCATTTGAATACCTCTTCCACCAGTTGTGCCTGTTGTAAATGTGCTGTTATCAACAGGCAATCCATCAATAACAAAAAGCGGTTCATTACTTTTATCAGGATTTAAAGAATTAATACCTCTTATTAAAATACTGGCACCCTGTCCTGGTCCGCCACCTGCACTGGAAATTGTTACCCCTGCAACTTTTCCCTGCAATGCATTTACCAAATTAGATTGTTTAGACTGCGTTATTTGTGATGCACTAACTTCCTGCGAAGCATAACCCAACGAACGCACTTCACGTTTAATACCTAAAGCAGTAACTACTACATCATTTAAATTTCCACCTGCTGCTTCAAGCTCAACATTCATTGTTTGCGATCCTCCAACACTTACATCTTTATGAGTATATCCAACATAAGAGACTGATAGTATTGCATTTTCGTGCAACAGCGTGATAGAAAAATTACCGGAATTATCTGTTAATACACGGTTAGATGTACCTTTTTCCTGAATGACGGCACTTTCAAGTGCCTGTTTCGTATCAATTGCGGATACGTTACCTGTAATAATATGACCTTGTTGTGCATTAGCAAGGTAAAAAAGTAGCAGAAAGTATACTGCTAAAATGGGTGATTTAAGCATAAGTAGATTTTATTGGTGAATGAAAACGGGTAGCTAATTTAAATTCATTATTACATCCTGAATTAAAAGAACATTTAATAATGAAGGGATTTGTTGCTAATATAAAACCGAGAGACCCAAACTTTTTATAAGACTTTATTTTTTATTGGTATGCTGCATTAAAAGGTGCAGTTGTTAATAAATTTTTATGGATTGATTTATACTGATTAAGTCTGCGCTCTGGTTTCGTTTCGCACAGTTAATTACTTTCAATGTTTTCATGTATGCTTCTGCTCAAACTTCATCAGGTTTGCGCTCGGGTCTCATTTGCGGAAATAATAAAACATCCTGAATTGATGATTGGTTCGTCATAAGCATACATAACCTGTCTATTCCAATACCAATACCGCTTGTTGGCGGCATGCCATATTCAAGTGCTCTTAAAAAATCTTCATCAATAAACATTGCTTCTTCATCGCCGCGTTCCATTAGGCGGCTTTGTTCTTCAAATCGTTCACGCTGATCAACCGGATCGTTTAATTCAGAATATGCATTGGCCAGTTCTTTTCCGTTTATCATCAGTTCAAATCTTTCAACCAAGCCTTGTTTGCTTCTGTGCTTTTTTGTAAGCGGGCTCATCTCAACCGGATAATCAATAATAAATGTTGGCTGAATAAAATTATCTTCTGCTTTTTCACTAAAAATAGTATCAATCAACTTTCCTCTGCCCATTGTATTATCTGCTTCAATATGTATTTGCTTACATACTTCCAGTAACTGATCTTCATTCATTTCACTCACATCAAAATCTATATGTTTTTTTATGGCATCATAAATTGAAATGCGTTTAAAAGGTGCTTTAAAATTGATTATCGTTTCTCCAATTTTTACTTCCGTTGTGCCATGTAAAGTCATTGCAATTGTTTCAAACAATTGTTCGGTTGTTTCCATCATCCAGAAATAATCTTTGTATGCAGTATACCATTCAAGAATAGTAAATTCAGGATTGTGTGTACGATCCATTCCTTCATTTCTAAAATCGCGACTGAATTCATACACCCAATCAAAGCCACCAACGATCAGTCTTTTTAAATATAATTCGTTTGCAATACGCAAATACAAAGGAATATCGAGTGCATTATGATGCGTAACAAATGGTCTCGCTGCAGCTCCGCCGGGAATTGGTTGTAACACCGGCGTATCAACTTCAAGTGCACCACGTTCATTTAAAAAAGCACGCATAATATTTATCATTTGCGTACGTTTTAGAAACGTATTTTTTACATCGGGATTAATAATCAGATCAATATAACGCTGACGATAGCGAAATTCTGGATCGGTAACTTCATCATATACATTTCCCTCATCATCACGCTTTACAACCGGCAAAGGTTTTAAAGATTTTGCAAGTAGTGTAAAACTTTGTGCATGAATAGAAGTTTCGCCGGTGCGCGTAATAAAAACAAAACCTGTAACGCCAATTATATCACCCAGATCAATCAAATGCTTTATTACTTCATCAAACAAAGTTTTGTCCTCATCGGGACACACATCATCTTTACGCACGTATAATTGAATAATGCCTTTACTATCCTGTATCTTAATAAAAAAAACTTTGCCTTTATCATTCAAACTCATTACTCTTCCTGCAACACAAACATTGCTGAATTGTTCTTTTGTTTCTTCTGAAAATTTACTTTTTAAATCTGTTGAATAATGTGTAACAGGAAACAATGGCGCAGGATAGGCATCAATATTTAATGCGCTTAATTTTTCTAATTTATTTCTACGTATAATTTCCTGTTGTGATAAATGCAAACTCATTTTAATTTCTATTTATTATTTTCTGGTTTCCGATTTTTATATTATCAATCTTAAACTATAAAAGCAAATATAAGTGAACAGTAAACTGCTTTACATTAAGTTGAAATATCTAATCATCTTATCTTAAAATAAAACAGTTTCACTTGATGAAAAAATTATTTCAATGCCTGAAACTTAAAGAAGTTAAAAATTTTCCAGCCAAAGAAAATAACTTCATAAACTTTCTTAACAAAAGAAGCAATCTTTTTAATTATTATAATCAACAAAAAAAATTTGAGAATTTTTGGGGAAATGATGCAACGTATAAGTAGTTTTTAACGGATCAACTTCATTTTAATTTCAAAAGATTATCATGCATACGATGAAACAAAATTAAAAAGCCGGCATAAGATTGAATGCAGTGAAATTAGAAGAAGAACAAATAGTACAAAATGTTCAGAAAGGTATACGCAAAATTTTAATAAAACATTGAAGATATGCTGCGCCATGTGAACAAGAAATATCATTCCATTTTATAATCGCTAAATTCATAAAAGAAAAAGTCCCGCAAAATTGCAGGACATTTCTTTTAAAAGGAAAAATAAATTATTTCGCATCATTCATTACCTTGTTCTTGGTAGATTTTCCAGGCAAATAAATCTGGAAACCAAAATTGAAATTTAAAGTATTTCTTAGCCCATCATTACCGCCGCCAACAATACCATTATATTTTAGCAAACCTTCCAATCCAATATTTGGAGTAATAAAGTA
>CAXSDU010000125.1:0-9766 GCA_964236165.1 uncultured Parafilimonas sp.
TTAATGATTGAAAATTAAAATCATCAACCACGCCAATAACTCTTCGTTTTGCGTTATCGCTTACTGAATTTTGAATCCATTTGCCAATAGCTTGTTGCGGTGTCCATCCTAATTTGGCTGCAGCCGTTTTGTTTATCAATACAGCATCCGTTGTATCAGTTGCAAATTGTGCGGAAAAATCCCTGCCTGCAATAATTTTTAAACCCAATGTTTTTACATATTCAAAGTCTGCAAATTCAGTTCTTGCATTCCATTTTTCCTGGTGACCTTCCACATCAAACATTTGCCCGTCAAAGTAACCACCTGGCTCGCCACTCACTGCTGAAACATATTGCACAGCAGTTTCATTTTGCAATTGTGTTTTGAAAGAATTAAGGTTGTTATAGATATCACCGTTATCAACAGGAATAATTAATGTTTGCTCTTTATTATAACCAAGTTGTTTGTTCTTTACATAACTCATTTGTTTTGTAATGATGACGGTGCCGATAATTAAAAACACGGATATACTGAATTGCACAACTACTAAAACCTGCCGGAAAGATGCACCACCTTTGCCTAATTTTAATTTGCCTTTTAATGCCTGTATCGGTGAAAATGCAGATAAGAAAAATGCAGGATAGCTACCTGCTAAAAATCCAACAACGATGATGATGCCAGCAAGAAATAAATAGATGGGCGGGGCATTCCATGATACATTTAATGTATAACCCAACAATTGATTATACCACGGCATTACAAATAATAACAAAGCAACAGAAAGTATGCATGAGATAGTTGTTAGTAAAACAGATTCGCCGATGAATTGCCAGACAAGATTATTACGCAATGCACCCAACACTTTGCGCAAGCCAACTTCTTTTGAGCGTTCTGCTGCACGAATGGTTGAAAGGTTCATAAAGTTTATACACGCGATAAGTAATATTAAAATTGCGATGGAAAGAAAAATATATACAACCGTTTTGTCGCCATGCTTTAAACTATCAAGCCCGGTGCTATCGAAGTAAACATCTTTTAACGGCGTTAATAATAAAGACCATTTGAAACCATATTTGCGCAAATCACTGCCCAGATTTTTTTCTACAAATGCCGGCAATTGTTTTTCGATTTGTGCCTGCGATACGTTGGGAGCAAGTTGTATGTACGTGTATACACCATTGTTTATCCACGTCGTCATCCAGCCCGCATCTTTGTGCCGTTCGAGAGAAAGAACTATGTCAAAATTTAAATGTGAATTTGAAGGAACATCTTTTGCAATACCTGAAACTTTTAGCGGTGTTTCTTTATTCAGCATTATAATTTTTCCCATGGCATTATCAACACTGCCAAAATATTTTTTAGCTGTTGTTTCAGTCAGCACTGCGCTATTCAAATCTTTTAATACAGTTGTTGGATTTCCTTTAATTAATGGAAATGAAAACATGCTGAAGAAACCAGTATCAACATCCAGTTCTTTCTTTTCATGAAATGATTTTGCGCCAACGGAAAAAAGATTATCGTTTTCGTTTACCCGGACAGCGCTGGTAATTTGTCCTTTGAAATCATTCAGCAATGCCGGTGCATGCATACCTGATAAATAAGCAACACTTATTGATTTATCACCTACTGCCGCACCACGCATTACGCGATAAATATGATCACCGTTCTTATGAAAATTATCAACACTAAATTCATTCATGATGAACAGATAAATCATCATGCAAACAGTAATGCCAATGGTTAAACCAAGAATGTTGATGAAAGAAAAAACTTTATTCTTCATCAAATTGCGCCAGGCAGTTTTTATATAATTTTTAAACATAGAAGTTGATTTCTGATGTATGATTTAATGATCGCCGATTTGTTCTTACATATTATCCTGTTAATCTTTTAATCCACCCAAATCCAGGTTCAGACTATTCTGTTCTCAAACTTTTTACAGGGTTTGCAATTGCTGCTTTTATTGCCTGGAAGCTTACTGTTATTAATGTTATTATCAATGCACCTAATCCTGAAAAAATAAATATCCAGAATGATATGGTTGTTCTGTAATCGTATTGCTGCAACCAATTGTTTAAATAATACCATGCTAACGGAATAGAAATAAAGCATGAAATAATTACGAGCAATGCAAATTCTCTTGATAACATTTGCCAGAGATTATATACTGATGCGCCAAGCACTTTGCGCACACCGATTTCTTTTTTGCGTTGTTCTGCAACAAATGATGCAAGCCCAAATAAACCAAGGCATGAAATAAAAATGGCTAATATGGTAAAGAAGCTTGCAAGGTTACCGATGCGTTGTTCATCAGCAAATTTCTTTGCGTAATCTTCATCATTAAATGTATAATCGAAAGGCGCGCCGGGATTAAATTTCTTAAATACGGTTTCTATTTTACTTAATGCACCTGTAACAGGTGTACCATGTTTTATGGCGATCGTAATTATATTTGCCCAGTTACGATCATACAAAAAAACAGCTGGTGTTATAGGCTTGTAAGGAGATTCCATTATCATATCTTTTATTACACCAACAACATGATAATTCTTATCGTTAAACTGTATGGTTTGTCCAACAATGTCCCGCTTCATGCCAACCTGCTTTACAGCAGATTCATTTAATATCATTGCCACACTATCTGTTGCAAAATCTTTAGAAAAATCCCTTCCTTCTTTTAAATGCCAGCCAATGGTTTTACCAAAATCTTCTGTTATTGCAATGATGCCAAAAGATGGTAATGTGTTTGGATCTTTGCCTTCCCAGTTAAAGCCAATCTGGTTGCTCCAAATACCTGTTGTAGGGCTTGAAGATTCACCCATATTATCTACAACGCCAGTTGCAAGCAGGTCACTTCTTATAGCATCATAATGTCCATACAAATCCGGCGTTGACATATTGATCGTAAGCAATCCTTCACTTCTATAATTTACAGGCCTGTTTTTAGCATACTGAATTTGTTTAAAAACGATGATAGTGCCGATGATTAAAGCAATGGAAAAAGTAAATTGAACAACAACTAAAACTTTGCGTGGCAACGAGGCAAATCTGCCCACACGAAATGTTCCTTTCAATACTTTTATAGGTTCGAATTTGGAAAGATAAAACGCGGGATAACTGCCGGAAACCAAGCCTGTGATAAAAGTGAAACACAAAGCGATCAACCAAAAAATTGGATTGCTCCATGGTAACACAATCGTTTTATCTGCAAGCTTGTTAAACAATGGCATTAATAAAATAACTAGCAGTATAGAAAATATAAAAGATACAAATGCCACTACAATTGATTCACTTAAAAACTGACCGATCAATTGCCCACGCAGAGAACCAACTGTTTTTCGGATGCCTACTTCCTTTGCTCTTTTTTCGCTGCGTGCAGTAGAAAGATTCATAAAGTTTATGCAGGCAAGCATTAATACAAACACACCAATTATTGAAAACAACCAGATAAATTGTATGCGTCCACCGGTTGCTTTTCCATCTTTAAAATCGCTGTATAAACGCCATTTATCCATGGGAAAAATTACTGCCTGTTCTTTACCATCTGTCTTTGCATTTTTGTGCACCATCACCACATTTTTTATCTTCTCCGTTTCTTTATCCATGTTCATGTTATCTGCCATTTGCACAAAAGTTTGCCATGAATGATTATTCCATTGCGTGGCTGCATTTTTTAACCAGTCTTCTGTAGTTATATATTTTTTCCAAGGCAAAAAAAGTTTTGCATCATATAGAGTTGTGTTATGCGGAAGATCTTCAAAAACACCGGCTACTTTATAATTATCTTTATTATCAAGTTTAATTGTTTTGTTTAGCGCATCTGCGTTTCCAAACAATTTTTTTGCCAGTGAAGCACTTATTAAAATAGAAGAAGGATCGGATAATGCATTAATATTTCCGCCTTGCATTCTTAATGAAAACATAGAAGGAAAATTTGATTCAACCCACATACCGCTGCCTGTAATTTTTTTATCACCAACAGCCAATACATGACCAAAATTCCACGACGTCATGGATACGTTTTTAAAATCACTCTCATATTTTGTACGTAACTCATTACCAATAGGCATACAAACCGCTTGTCCCGTTTCCATCTTGCCGTCATTATCAATAAAAGTGGTCATCACCTGCCCAAGTTGTTCGTGATTGGTATGATACTTATCAAACGTAAGTTCATCCCAAATCCATAATGAAATCAGCATAGCTACAGCCATGCCTGCTGCAAGACCAAGTATATTTATAGTTGAATAAACCTTGTTTTTAATAAGATTACGCCATGCGATTTTGAAATAATTTTTAAGCATACAAATTGGTTCCTGGTTTTTATTCAGAAATACTTTCTTAAAAACTCAATGCCTGTGCCAAGCCTGAAACCGTTCATAGCTAAGCATTTCAGCTTGTTTTATTTTAAAAAAAATGTTCGAAAACGTACACTTTGTGTGCGGTTTTGATTTTACATGCTTTTATTATTATCTGTTCAATAGAATAGTAATATGATTATGCATTCAAAAAATATTATTTTGCCGTTTTTCTATCTAACTTTTGTTTCATGCACAGGATAAAATATTTCTCTTTTTTGTTGATGATAATTTTAATTGCGTTGAATGTTTGCGCACAAAAAAATAACATAGAAGTATGGCTAACAAATGCAGATTGTTCATCCATATTTCAAAAGCAGGATAATGCGTTAAGTTTTAGCAAAACAGGAAATAGTAATCAGCAAATTGTTGTTGATGATACAAAAAAGTTTCAATCTATAGATGGTTTTGGTTTCGCATTAACCGGTGGAAGTGCTGAACATATTATTCGCATGAATGCTGTTGCACGTAACGTTTTATTGCGCCAGGTTTTTGATACAACTGGTAATTCAATTGGTATAAGTTATTTGCGTTTAAGCATTGGTTCATCTGATCTTAATGAAAAAGTTTTTTCGTATGATGATGTGCAGAATGATACAACATTATCACACTTTGATTTGGCTGAAGATAAAACAGATGTTATTCCTGTAATGAAAGAAATTCTTGCTATTAATCCAAACATAAAAATATTAAGTTCGCCATGGTCGCCGCCAGCCTGGATGAAAACAAATCATGATACACGCGGCGGAAGATTATTGCCTGAATATTATAACGTGTATGCAAAATATCTTGTTAAGTATATACAACAAATGAAAGCCAATGGAATTACGATAGATGCGATTACTATTCAAAATGAACCATTGCATCCGGGCAATAATCCAAGTCTTTTATTGGTTGCGCCGGTTGAAGCAGAATTTGTAAGAGATTATTTTGGACCTGCGTTTAAGAAAGATAATATCAAAACAAAAATTCTTGTGTATGATCATAATGCAGACAGACCTGATTATCCGATTTCAATTTTGAATGATGTAAAAGCAGCACAATATATTGATGGTTCTGCTTTTCATTTATATGGCGGAAAAATTGATGTACTAACAGAAGTGCACAACGCGCATCCTGATAAAAATATTTATTTCACAGAGCAAATGGTTGTTCAATATAAAAGACGAAATGATGATGACGATGATGAAGATCAAAATCAAAAACAAATAAATATTGCTTCGCCGGTTAGCCGATTAATAGTTGATGCGCCGCGTAACTGGAATAAAAATGTTTTGCTCTGGAATCTTGCAGCGGATGCAGCATTCAAGCCATATACAGATCGCGGCGGATGCAGTGGTTGCCAGGGCGCTGTTACAATTACCAACGATAGTGTAACATACAATCTTGCATATTATACAATGGCGCATACATCAAAATTTGTACGCCCGGGTTCTGTGCGCATTGCTTCAAACGAGTTGGATAGTTTATCTGATGTTGCTTACATAACACCAAACGGAAGTAAAGTTTTGATCGTTTCAAACACAAGTCATACTGAACAAAATTTCAATATTGTTTATCATGATCAATCTGCAACAGCCATTTTAAAACCACGATCTGTTGCAACATATATCTGGAAATAAAAAACATTTTATAGCATGAAGAAACTTGCCTGTTTATCATCAATATTATTTATTGCTTTTTTTACAACGCTTAATGCACAGGGATTTTTAAAAGCTTCAGGAAAAGAAATTGTAAATGAAAAAGGAAAAAATGTTTTGCTGCGCGGCATTGGTTTGGGCGGATGGATGTTGCAGGAAGGTTATATGCTTAAGCTTAACGGGCTCAATCCGCAGTATTCAATAAAAAACAGGATTGCGCAGTTATTAAGTCCTGAACAAACGCAGGAATTTTATGATACATGGCTCAGCAATTTTGTTACGAAAGCAGATATTGATTCACTGCATAAATGGGAATTTAATTCTGTTCGTTTGCCTATGCATTATAATTTGTTTACGTTGCCTGTTGAACAGGAGCCGGACTCAACAAAACAAACATGGCTTAAAAAAGGTTTTCAACTTACCGATAGTTTATTAAGCTGGTGCAAAGCAAATAATATGTATTTAATTCTTGATCTGCATGCGGCACCGGGCGGACAAGGAAATGATTTGAATATTGCTGATCGTGATTCAACAAAACCTTCTTTATGGCAAAGCGAAGCGAACAAACAAAAAACAATTGCTTTATGGAAAAATCTTGCAACGCGTTATAAAGATGAACCAAACATTGGCGGTTATGATTTATTGAATGAAACCAACTGGGGTTTTGATGATGAAGATGATAAGCACGGACAAAAAGAAGAACATAATAAACCTTTGCGTGAATTATTAATAAACATAACACAAGCAATTCGTTCGGTTGATAAAAAACATATCATCATAATTGAAGGCAATGCCTGGGGCAATAATTATAAAGGTGTTTTTCCTGCATGGGATAATAACATGGTAGTGAGTTTTCATAAATACTGGAACAACAACGATGTTGAATCTATTCAACATATGTTAGATGCACGTGATAAAAATAATATGCCGATATGGATTGGCGAAACAGGAGAGAACAGTAACGTGTGGTTTGCAGACGCCATTAAATTATATGAAGAAAATAATATTGGCTGGAGCTGGTGGCCGCTGAAAAAAATCGGTAATAATAATCCGCTTGAAATAAAATCAAATCTTAATTATAATCATCTTGTAAATTACTGGAATGGCAAAACAGAAAAGCCACCAAAAGAAAGTGATGTTTACAGTGGTTTACTTGAGCTGGCTATTTATACAAACATCCGTTCAAACATTGTACATAAAGATGTTATTGATGCAATGTTTCGTCAGCCTTTCAGTAATAAAACAATTGCTTTCAAACCAAATATTATTAATGCAAAAGATTCTGTAATTAATGCAGTTGATTATGATTTAGGACGAAATGGTTTTGCTTATTCTGATAAAGACACAGGCAATTATTATATCTCCGGCGCAAAACGAAACACAGGCAATAAAGGTTATGTATATAGAAATGATGGTGTTGATATTTTTAAAGATTCATCGCAATATGAAAGTTATTATGTTGGCAGTATTGAAGACAGTGAATGGATACAATACACAATTGATGTAACAACTGCAGGTAATTATATTTTGAAATTAGTTGATGCTGCAGAAGATAATACAGGAGCGATTTCGATTGATGTTGACGGAAAAAATTTAATGCATCAAAACAATATTAATTTAACAGGCGGATTAAAGCAATGGCAAACACAAATGCTGCAAACTGTTTCTCTTAATAAAGGAAAACATACTATCAAACTATATTTTGATAAAGGCGGCTTTAATCTTAAGCAGTTAATTTTTATAAAGAAATAATTCATCACATTTCATAGATGTTCGATTTATTTTTTTAATCCTGTTAATCTTAAAATCCTCGCCAATCCCGGTTCAGACTATTCTGTTCTCAAACTCTTTACAGGATTAGCAATCGCTGCTTTTATTGTTTGAAACCCCACTGCAATAAATGTAACAATAAATGCTGCGAAAATGGCAACAGCAAAAACCCACCAGCTTACGGTTGTTCTGTAAGCGAAATCCTGCAGCCATTTATTCATAAGAATCCATGCAACAGGTGCAGCTATAAAAAAAGCAATAATCATCAGCTTTAAAAAATCTTTTGACAATATAAATGATATATCTTTTACAGAAGCACCCAACACTTTTCTTATGCCGATTTCTCTTGTTTTTTGTTCAATCGTAAACGAAAGCAAACCAACAAGCCCAAGTACATTTATCACAACAGAAAGAAAAGTAAACAGGTTAAAAAGTTGTTGCGTGCGCTTTTCGTTTTTATAAAGCGAAGCAATATGTTCATCCAGAAAACTGCTTTCAAATAATCGCTGCGGATATACCGATGTATATACTTTTTCAATGGCAGATAATGTTTTTACAGAATAGCCGCTGTTGAGTTTTATTCCAGCATCATAATAAAAGAAGGGAAATTCAACCATTAAGACAGGCTTAACTGCATCATGCAAAGAAGATGTATTATAATCTTTCACTACACCAATTACCGGCGCTGAAATATCATTCATACCAAAAGTTACATACTTACCTAAAGCATCCTGTGCAGAAAAAAATCCCAGCGATTTAACAGCCGTTTCATTCAATACAAATGCATAACGTTTTAAAGAATCAGGCACGGCGTCATCAATGTTACGCGCATCATTTTCATCAAACCATCGTCCTGCTGTTAATTTTAATTCATACGTTTTTAAATAATTTTCATCTGCAGCTTTTACGCCTACATCAATTTTTTCCGATGCGTATTTTTCTTTGCGGTTAAAACTTGTAAAAGCATTGTTATCGGTTACCGGTGCACCTAATGAAAAACTAACATTGCTTACGCCTGGTATTGCTGATAATTTATCGTGCAGCAATTTTAATTGTTCAGGTTTGTTTTCGGGAATACTTATATCAACAACATTATTTTTATTGAAGCCCAGCGGTTGCGATTGTATAAAATTCATTTGCTTGGATACTACTATTGCACCGATAATTAAAATTTGCGCGGTTAAAAACTGAAACACAACAAGCCCTCTTCTTAATGTAATTACAGAAGCTTTTGGCGTTGCCGTTTTATTTTTTAGAGCTGCAATGGGATTAAACCCTGACAAAACCAATGCAGGATATAAACCTGAAAGCAAGGAAACAAAAATCCATAACCCAACTACAATAAGCGCACTGTTTATATGCAGCCAGTTAAGCGGAATATTCTTATTAAGAAAATTATTTAACGGCACAAGAAGCGGACGAACAGATAAAGCTGCCGTAATAAAAACAAGCGCTGTAAGTAAAAAAGTTTCTGATAAAAATTGTATGATAAGATGATTGCGTGTTGCACCCATTGTTTTTCTTACACCAACTTCTTTTGATTTTTTTATAGCAAGCGCTGTTGAAAGATTGGTATAATTAATACACGCCGCCAAAATAAGGAACAAGCCAATTGCGCCTATCAAATACAAATAACTATGATTAATAGTATAAGAAGGATTACTTGCAGCATATAATTGATTGTAATGAATATCGGGCAAAGACTGCAGGCTAAACGTTGTTATTGTTCCGTCATTTTTATTATTAAGATGTTCTTTGGCAATTGAAGCAAGTGCTGTTTCTGCATGCTGAACCTGGCTTTGATCAGGCAAGGCAACATAAGTAAATCCGCTGGCATTTAAACCCCATTCATCAAGCGGAAAACCGCCGATAAATTCAGGTCTTAAAGAAGCATAAGAAATAAGCATGTTATATGGCAGGTGTGTATTAGCAGGTGCATCTGCAATTACAGCAGCTACTTCAAGATCAACAAGGTTTGCAATTTTTATACGCTTGCCAACTGCGTTTTCAGTACCAAAA
>CAXSDU010000126.1:0-9709 GCA_964236165.1 uncultured Parafilimonas sp.
TAATTGCAACACCAAACCCTGCGGTTGAATAGTTGCATTAAACTGCCAGTTTTCTGCAGTAAAATTTTTGCGTTCAAAGCCCGGCAAATTATAATATTGATTTACTGTTTGCTGAAGTGCCTGTGCTATTTCAGGTAATTTATATTGACCAACTAACTCTGCGTGTATTGCATCTGCATTAATTACAATGCTCTTATTTGTTGAATCGCCGGAGGCAATCATTGAAAGGCTATCAGCACAATAAGTTTGCTTGCCTTGCGTAAGTGATAAACTATCTATTCTAACTGAACCAACCAAATCGTTTGGATTAGTAGAAGGCAAATCTGCAACAATGTGACCACTTACACTTAAGGTATCCGTTATTAAGTTTAATGCTTGTGCATTTAATGTATCTAGTTGCAGATCTAATTTAATTGGCGGATAAGTGGAATGTAAATCAGCAGTTGCATCAAGATTTAAAGAAATGTTTGGATCATGAATAGAAGCTGTTGTTTGATTAATGCCTTTATTAATTGACCCATCTACTTTTAAATCTTTGTAAGTATAACCTTTAACCTGCGCAGAAATAACATCAAGATTATATTTTGCATTTGCTTTTTTAATATCAAAGCCGGAACCATTCACTGTTAAGTTCGCTGTAACTGTTCCAACGTTTTGCGGTTGTTTGGTTAAATAACCTGCATCAACATTTTGAAGGTTTGCTTTTATTGCATACGTTTCGCCCGGCTTCATTGAGCCATCAATATTTATATTGCCTTTATTTGTTTTTAATCCAAGTTTTGTAATAAATGATTTCATTCCGCCTTTAAAAAATCCACTCAACGCAAAACGATCAGGCAGGTTTACATTATCAGGAATTGTCTTTGGCGGAACAATACTTAATATATCTTTTTTGGTTGATGAGAATTGATTTATAGTAACATCATAATATGCATTCTTTACATCAGGCAATCCTTTTAAATGCCCTGCAAGTTTTACATACGTATCACCAAAACCACTTACTTGAAAAATTGGAATTGATAAATCTTTTACATAACCTTTTGCCTGCGCATTTACTTTTATTACAGAAACTTTATACGCCTGGAATTGCCTTTTATAGGAAGGCATAAAAGCAAGAATATCCTTCACCCCAATACTTGTATTCAAAAGATTTGCATCAACATAAACTTCGCCCGGATTTTTTGATGCAGCTTCAATGGAAGGATATTTTACAATAACCTGGTTTTGTATAACAGTTGCATCTGTTTGCAGCAACAAATTTTTTAAAGAAGCGCCGGAATCACTGTAATAAAATTGTGTATGAAATTTTTTCAGATTTAATCCGCTTTGTTCATTTAACGCAAGCTGATCTACGTTGCCTTTATATACTCCTGGTGTAAAAACAAGATCACTTCCATTAAAAGTAAAATGCTGAATGTGCAAATGACTTGCATCAAAACCTTCTGGCAAATGCGGTGCATTATTATCATCATACTGCAATTCATTATTATTAAAACTAATTCTTGCCAGTTGAAATTTCCACGGATTCGTTAACTGACTATCAGTTTTTGCAGCAACAACATCTTTTGTTTGTTTCGCTTCCTGCGATTTACCTAATGTAACTTTTGTAATGGTATTATTAAGTGTTATATCTTTTAAACTAATCGCCAAATTTTTTAAATCAATATTTTCCGGATGGGTAGTGAAATCCCCAATATTAAGATTAGCTGCTAATGCCGAAATATCATTTTTGTAATCAAATAAAATGCGTTTAAAACTTATATTGCCCAGTTGCAGTTGTGGTGTTGAGGCAGACGTTGCCGGCGATGCAACAGGCGCGGTGCTGTCTTTATTTTCAATTAAAGGTTTATACTGATAAATGCGTGAGTTAATATCTGACACTTGGATATCAGGAATATTATAAATAAGATGTGCAGGATCAAAAGTTTTTATGCGTGTTTGAAAATTGCCTAAATAGAAATAAACATCATTGCCTGTTTCATCATCTTTAAATTTTGCTGTTATCCTGTTTAAAATAATTTTACCAATGTTGAATTTCATTGGGTTTGAAGTATCAGCAGGTTCTGCAGGTTTTGAATTATCACTTGCAAAGGCTTTTATTATATAATCGAAGTTGAAACTGGTATCTGGATTTATGCGATAAATATTTGTTTTGATATCATCTAATTCAAGATAAGAAAGATCAACCTCATTGCTCAATAATTTAAATAGAGAAATATCAACACGCAGTTTGCTGCCGTACAATAATGTATCTTTTTTTTGGTCTTCAAAATAAATGTTTTCAAGCACAAGCCGTTTAGGAAAATCAAGACTCAATTTTCCAATTTCGACTTTTGTTTTAATCTTATTTTGTAAATAAGCAACAGCTTTATTTTTTGCAAAATTCTGAACCCCGGGTATCTGGATTAATATATATACCAATAAAATCAGGAAAATAACTATTCCGATTATCCAGGCAAAAACTTTTAAAATTTTGCGCGCAATTTTTTTTCCGTCCAAAAAATATATTTTATTAATAAACTTTAGCTAATAAATTAAGCTTTTTTTTCGACAACAATCACATGGCAGATACAGTGCCAAAATTACTTTTGTGCTATATAAATTACAGAGCTGCTTTTTTCTTTGCTTTTTATAGCCTGCAAGTTAGAAATTGAACCGCTTATAAAAGCCTTCATAGGATTGATTTTACCGGTACAATATTTCTCGCTTAATAAACTGATATAATAACTGTCGAACCACATAGGTAATATTTTTTTTAGTTTGAAATGATGTTTGTTTAGAAGCAATTTCATACTTTTTGGCGAGAAATGATACAGGTGCCGCGGCACATCATAAGCTGCCCAGGCAATTTTATATTCAGATGCTTCATAACTTGTATAGTTAGGAACGGCAATTATTAAAATGCCATCTTTTTTCAGCAAAGAAAAAAATTGATTAATGTATTCATGCAAATCGTGCACATGTTCTAAAACATGCCATAAGGTTATTGCATCAAAAGATTCATTCCTTAATTTAAATAAATCATCAGCAGGTTGAAGTTCAATATCAAATTCATTTTTCGCGTTTGCTCTTGCTGCTTCATCAGGTTCAAGCGCAGTAACATTCCATCCATTTTTTTTCATTACTGATGCAAATGCGCCGGTGCCTGCGCCAATATCAAGCAAATTTCCTTTGCTTTTATATGTATGTTTTCTAACAAGATTTTTTTTAGAATTTAAAGTTATTAAACGCACCGAATGATACAGTTTATTAATGAAACCTTTTTTTGTATTGGAATGTGAAATGTAATCTGAAGATTTATAGTAATCACTTATGTGATTTTTATTGGGCACATTTTGCGTAAAGCGAAGTGTGCAATTGTTGCATTGCCATATTTCAAATTGTTCTTGCGTTACTGTATTATCTTTTACTTTTAAAACCAAAGCAATATCCGCGCTTCCACATGCCGGACAATTGCTATAAAAAATCCTTTCAGTCATGCCGCAAAGTAACCAGGCCAGCGGCTGTGCACCGGCGACCATCACCTTTAATAATAATACAATCAAAATAGTTTAAGAAAAAATCTGTCAGGTTGCAAAAAATTTTGCAATCAAATAAATAAATTAACCTTAAAGGTTATTATAACTTTTTTAAAGTTGATGAAAAAGACCTCATCATTAAAACTTGTATAAAAAATTTACGATTTTTGTTTTACAAAAAACACTATGAAAAAATTGTTTATCTCTTTTATTTTTTGATTCCTGCTTAATTATTTGCGCAAGATGCTACTGTTTTTTGCACCTGCATATATTATCATGTCCGGGTTTGATTATCATCCTGTATCAAATTTTTCCATTTTTATTTCTCCTGTAACTGCGCGTTGGGTTGTTGTAAAAGATACAGTGCTTTCTACTTTATATGGTGTTGATCAGGGCAAGAAAAGTGATTTTTTAGTTGGTGCATATCTCACTTTAAATTACGTTACAAACTTAACAAAAACACTTAGTTATAAAGGCAGGATTGATTTGTTTTCAAACTATAACACAATCCACAAAAATGTTGACTTTTATATGACGAATTTTTTTGCAGTAAAAATTTCAATGCACTTGCAGTTAACTACAGCCTTACTTTAATTTGTAAGATAATTTGGTGCGAATAATAACGGTGCTGCGTTATAACTACAATCTTGATTTAGTGCAGGTTTGTTGGTTAAGTTATAAACATCTCGCAGGCTTTATAATGTGGACATTAATTTCTTAAGGTTTTTTTATAATAATTTTTTTTTGATTGTTACATCTTTGTAGCAATTGTACAAATAATGAGAATATTTTTTTTAATTACTTATTCGTTGTTTTCAATTTATGCTGTTGCGCAAGATTCTACTATAGAAATTTTAAAAACCGAAGCCATCCGCACGGTTCCAATATCAATACCGGACAGCATTAAAAAAAATTGGATTAAAGGTGGTTTATTTAATCTTAATGTAGCGCAGGGTTCTTTAAAAAACTGGGCTGCCGGCGGTGATAATTTTTCAATATCACTTAATGTTTATACTAACGGTCATGCGTTTTATAGAAAAGGAAAAGTAACGTGGGATAATAATGTTGATTTTAATTTAGGATATCTTAATACCACTAGTTTAGGCACAAGAAAAAATGATGATCGTTTTGATTTTTATTCAAAGTATGGTTTTTCTGTAAGTAAACATGTTGCAGTTTCTGCATTATTCGATTTACGTACGCAATTTTTTGATGGCTACACTTATCCTCTGCCCAATATACCTATATTTTCTTCTACAAGCTTTTCACCTGCATATGTTTTATTAAGTCCTGGTTTTGATTTTCGGCCTATAAAAAATCTTTCCATTTTCGTTTCGCCGGTTACTTCAAGATGGGTAGTTGTTGCCAATCCAACACTTTCAAAAATTGGCGCTTATGGTGTTGATTCAGGCAAACATTCAATAAATCAGGTTGGTGCTTTTGGAACAGTGATGTTTCATTCTAATTTTAGTAAGATGATTAGTTATAATGGCCGAATTGATCTGTTTTCAAATTATGAACACAATCCACAGGACGTAGATCTTTATATGACAAATCTTATTGCTGCCAAATTGGGTAAAGTAATTACTGCCACCTGGAGCGTTGATATGATTTATGATGATGATGCACGCGTTTTTGGACCAGATCATAATTCGCCACGCTTGCAAATAAGATCATTAATAGGTATAGGCATACTTATTAAAATGGGTACTTGATTTATTAATTTGCTTAGTGTAAAAGCACAATACTATTCAAGTATTTACCTCAATTAAATCAATCCTCAAATCTTTTTTATTCTATTATTATTACCAGGCGCTAAACAAATAATTTTTTTAAAACAGTCTGCTCATACGTTTACCTGCAATTATTTTTTACGATTAATATCTAGAGAAACTGTTTATACAGCTGCAAAAAAATACAATATTTTATTTCATTTATATAGAAAGCAGCTATATTAGCAGACCTCAAAGCATCCTCTTCCCCCCGAAAACATAAATAATTTTTTTAATTAAAAACAAATTTTTGTATGAAAGCAAAATTCTACGCAGCAATTATCGTTGCATCAGGCATTGCCTGCACAAGTTTAAAAGCACAAACCAACACTTTTCCTTCAACTGGTAAAGTGGGTATTGGTACTACAACACCAAATGCTTCGGCTCTTTTAGAAATCAAATCAACAACCAAAGGTTTACTCATTCCCCGTATGACGCAAACACAGCGTAATGCAATTCCATCTCCTGTAAACGGGTTGCTTATTTACCAAACAGATCATTACCCCGGTATATATTCTTACGACGGAACAAACTGGGGCAGTGCTTCTTACTGGAAGCAAGGCAGTACCGGCATTTTATATTACAGCGATGGCAATGTAGGCATTGGCAACGGTAACCCGCATGCAAGGTTGCAGGTATCAAACGGAAGTACTATTGCACTTGCAGGTGGCGGTTATGAGGTTTTAGGCGATACCAACAGTTATAACATAGCCATAGATAACCAGCAAATACAAAGCCGTTATAATGGTTCATATTCAAGTCTTTACTTAAACAATTATGGAGGTTACACTGTTGCCGGCAATACTTCAAACAGTTATTATGGGTTAATTGGGTATGGTACTACTTACGGGCTTTACGGATATGGATCAGGCTCAACTGCTTATGGCGTATATGGTAACGGTTACTATGGAGTTTATGGTTCAGGCACTTATGGTGTTTATGGTTCAGGCACCAGCTATGGAGTTCGTGCCTCCAGTTCAAGTGGCGATGGTTTATACACTACTTCAAGTACAGGATATGGCGTTTATAGCAGTTCAACCAGTTCAATAGGATTATATAGTTATTCAGGCAGTTCTATAGCTGTATATGGTTACACTGGCAACAGCTCATCTAATTATGCCGGTTATTTTGTTGGTAATGTTTATTGCAGCGGAACTTATTTAGGCTCTGATGAAAAATTAAAACAAAATATTAAAGATGTTACAAGCGCTATGGATATTATAAACCAGTTGCATCCTAAATTTTACAGCTACAGGCAGGATGGCAATTATAAATTAATGAACCTGCCAACCGGCCAGCATTATGGTTTAATTGCACAAGATGTTGAAAAAGTATTGCCAAACCTGGTAAAAGAAACACATTTTAATACAGCTGATGTGCCTGCATCTCCAAATCAATCGGATGGTTCAAATATGAAAGCATCCAAAGATTCTAATGCAACATTAGCTATGGATAAACAATTGGCACAAACAAAAAGAACTGGCGAGATTATAGATTTTAAAGCTGTAAATTATACTGAACTTATACCTATCTTAATTAAAGGCATGCAGGAACAACAGCAGGAAATTAATGCATTGAAACAACAGGTTGCAACTTTATCAGGCAACTCCGGCACTTCATCTGCTGATGCTAAAATAGCTATATTAACTTCAGGCGTGCTGATGCAAAATTCACCAAACCCTTTCACCAACAACACAACCATTCAATATAATTTACCTGCAAAAATTTCTTCCGCACAAATTATTATTAGTGATAATAACGGAAAAACTTTAAAGCAGTTAAATGTTTCAGGTGCAGGCAAAGGTTCTATCAATCTAAATGCTTCTTCTTTAGCAGCAGGAACTTATAGTTATTCATTACTAATTGATGGAAAAAAAGTTGATACAAAGCAAATGGTATTGACTAAATAATTAATAAATTTTTTTTTGAAAGGCACTTTTATATAAAGTGCCTTTTTTATTTTGTTAAAGCTTCATGCATATAGTTAAGCAAACACTTAACGGTTAATTTTGCTAAAATTATTTTGATGAATAAAAGCGTTTTATTCTTTGTTGTTTCTTTTTTTCTTTTAGCAATTTTTGCGTGTAACATCAAGCCTGAAAAAAATACAAATACAACATTCACATTTAAAAGCAAAAACATAGATTCATTCAATCTTGCATTTGACAGTGTTCTGGCTGAGTATAAATTATTGGAAAATGCTTTTATAAACTGGGATACTGTTGCCGCAGATAAAAGTGCATCAGCACTGCAACGTTTATTAATTTATGTTCCTTATGAGCAAATAAAAGATGATGAAGTTGCTACAAAAGCCAACAGTATTGCACAAAATGCATCTGATGCAATTACTAATATTTTATTGCAGGATTCTATCAATAATAAAAGAAGAATGTTTTATACTGCATCAGAAAGTATTTACAATCTTATTAAAACAGTTGGATATGATAAAGCAATAATTTATCACAAAAAATGCCCGATGGCTTTTAACGGAGAACAGGAAGGCTGGTGGTTTTCTGAATCAAAAAAAATTGATAATCCTTACTTCGGAAAATATCATCCTAAATATAAAAATGCCATGCTTGAATGCGGCACAGTAGAAGACTCAATAAACAACATGCATTAGAGCCTGATGAAGATGAATGATATGTATAAACTAAAAGCAAATAAATTTTTATTCATCCTGGTTTTTATATTTTTTACATCATCAGTTTATACGCAGGAAAAATTTACTTTAAAAGGTTATGTAAAAGATTCATTAAGTGGCGAAACTCTTATTGGTGCAAGCATTTTAATTAGTAATGAAAGTCGCGGTGTAACAACAAATCAATATGGATATTTTGCATTAACACTCCCGCAGGCAAATTATAGTTTAGTTTTTTCTTTTGTTGGTTATGCGCCGCGCATTATTAATATTAATTTCAATACAAACAGTTCAAAAGATATTTTACTTGTTCCGGTTTCCTCATCAATAAATAGCGTTACTGTTACTACACAAAAAAGATTAAGCAATGTAAAAAGCGCGCAAATGGGTCAGGTTGATTTGAGCATAGCAACTGTAAAATCTCTGCCATCATTTTTGGGTGAAACAGATATTCTAAAAACACTGCAACTCTTGCCCGGCGTGCGTAATGCAGGCGAAGGCAATTCCGGTTTTTATGTACGTGGCGGCGGACCAGATCAGAATTTAATTTTACTTGATGAAGCAGTTGTGTACAACACCGGTCATTTGTTTGGTTTCTTTTCAGTGTTTAATTCTGATGCAATAAAAAATCTTACACTTATTAAAGGCGGCATGCCTGCGCAATACGGCGGACGTTTATCCTCTGTAATTGATATCGCTATGAAAGAAGGTAATGTAAATAAAACAGAAGTTGATGCAGGCATCGGTTTAATTGCATCGCGGTTTTCTATACAAGGACCAATTGTAAAAAATAAAGCTTCTTATATAATTTCTGCCAGAAGAACTTATGTTGATCTTCTAATAAAACCATTTATTAAAAAGAGCAGCAGCTTTTATGGTTCAGGTTATTATTTCTATGATCTTAATGCAAAGATGAACTGGCAGATTTCTAACAATGATCATTTGTATTTAAGCGGATATTTCGGCAGAGATAAATTTGATTTCAACAACAGCCGACGTTCATTCAGCACAAGTATTCCGTGGGGAAATTCAACTGCTACTTTCAGATGGAATCATAGCTATAACAAGAAACTGTTTTCAAATCTTTCATTAATATATAATGATTATAAGTTTGATTTTTCAGGCAAGCAGGATAATTTAAATCTCAATCTTTCCTCCGGCATCAAAGATTATAATGCAAAGTTTGATGTTGATTATTTCGCATCCACATCACACAAAATAAAATTCGGCACTGAATATATTTATCATACTTTTTATCCGAGTGTTGTAAGCGGCAACCAGGATTCAGTTGTGTTTCATCCGGCAAATGTTCAAAAAAAATATGCAAATGAATACGGCATTTATATCCAGGATGATTGGGATGTTAGTAAACGCATCAAAATAAATTATGGCTTGCGTTATAGTTTGTTTCAGCAGGTTGGTCCTTATACAAAATATGATGAAGATGCAAGCGGAAATAAATTAGACAGCAGTTTTTATAGCGCGCAAAAAACAGTAAAAATCTATGGTGGTTTAGAGCCGCGTTTTACGATTCGCTATACAATTAATACGAATAGTTCGCTGAAAGCTTCTGTAACACGCAACTTACAATACATACATCTTGTAAGCAATGCAGGCACTACATTACCAACCGATATTTGGGTGCCTTCAACATATCGCGTTAAGCCGCAGGATGGTTTATTATATGCTGCAGGTTACTTTAGAAATTTCTCCAATAATATGTTTGAAACATCGCTGGAATTGTATTATAAAAACATGCGCAACCAGATTGAATATGA
>CAXSDU010000127.1:0-9667 GCA_964236165.1 uncultured Parafilimonas sp.
TAAAAACGTTGTTTGATTATCTTGAAGAAAGTTCTTTAGAAGAATTCCTGAAAGGTTTTCCTTCTGTTACAAGAGAACAAGCTGAAGCTGTTATTGAACTGGCTGCTTCTAAACTTTTATCAGACACAGCCGCATGAAAATTCTGCTTGATGAAAACATTGATGTTCGTTTTAAAAAACTTTTCGATAGCTCTGTTCATAAAGTTTACACAGTACGTGATATGCAATGGAATGGTATCAAAAATGGCGTACTACTTCAATTATTGAAAGATAATAATTTTGATTGCTGGATTGTTGTTGATAAAAATATTCCATATCAGCAAAATATAACTAACCTTCCCTGTTTAATTATTGTGTTGGATGTGTTTAAAAATACGTTACAACATATCACAAACATTTTTCCTTCTGTTTTACCTGCACTTGAAAACGCTTCAGAAAATAAAATCATAATTATTTCTGAATCGTAATATAAAAGTATTTCTGTTTACATTTTCAAGTTCTGAAACCTTCTTACATCGTGTGCTTTTAGCGGCATGATTTATAATATTATTAATCATGCAATTTTATTTTAATGATATAAACTATAAACTTTTTTAATCATGAGTTTCGAAGACATAACCGCGAAAGATAAAACAAATACAAAACCTCATCACAGCAACGGTAAATCAAATCTGAATGCCCATCCGGAAGGAGAAATAATTTATGAAACTGTTTTTAAAACACCTCAATCCAAAGATGTTGATGAAGCCTCTCTTGAAAAAGAGTTGGCTAAAAAAATTTCTGGTGAAGTTCGTTTTGATGATGGTTCAAAAGCATTATACTCAACCGATGGTTCAAACTACAGGCAAATACCAATTGGTGTTGTTATACCGAAAAGCGAGGAAGACATCATCAATACACTGGCTATTTGCAGAAAATACAAGGCGCCGGTTTTATCACGTGGCGGAGGAACAAGTTTAGCAGGACAATGTTGCAACGTTGCAGTTGTAATGGATATGTCAAAATATTACAACAAAATTCTTAACATCAACAAAGAGAAAAAATTAGTAACTGTTCAACCAGGCATTGTGCTGGATACAATGCGCCATACAACAGAAAAAAAAGTAAACCTCACATTCGGCCCTGACCCTGCAACGCATAGCCATTGTACATTAGGCGGAATGTTAGGCAACAATTCCTGTGGCATACATTCAGTGATGGCTGCCTTTGCGGGCAACGGCGCAAGAACATCTGACAACACAGAATCATTAACGGTTGTTACCTATGATGGAATTAAAATGAAAGTCGGCCTAACATCAGATGAAGAATATAATAACATTTTAAAAGAAGGCGGACGCAAAGCAGAGATATATAAACAGCTTCATGACCTTCGTGATAAGTATGCAGATTTGATTCGTACAAAATTTCCAAACATACCCCGAAGAGTTTCCGGTTATAATCTTCCACAGTTATTACCAGAGAATGGTTTTAATGTAGCACAGGCATTAGTAGGTTCTGAAGGTACTTGCGTAACCATCGTTGAAGCAACGTTAAAACTTATCGGTGCTCCTAAAAATAAATCTCTTTTAGTATTAGGCTACCCTGATGTATATGCTGCCGGTCATGCTGTAATGCCTATCCTGAAACACAAACCAATTGGTTTGGAAGGCATTGATGATTTGCTGATTGGTTATATGAAAAAGAAAGGGTTGGATGTAAATGATTTGCCTTTATTGCCAAAAGGCAATGGTTGGTTGTTGGTTGAGTTTGACGGTGAAACAAAAGAAGAATCAGACAACAAAGCCAAAGCTGTAATGGAAGAATTAAAGAATGATGACAACCCGCCAACCATGAGTTTGTTTGATGATCCTGAACAGGAAAAAATGTTATGGGAAATCCGTGAATCAGGGCTTGGTGCAACTGCCTGGGTGCCCGGCGAACCAATGACGGTACCTGGTTGGGAAGACTCTGCAGTACCTCCTGAAAAGGTTGGTGATTACTTAAAAGATCTAAGAGCGTTGTTTAATAAGTTTGGATATAATCCTTCATTATATGGTCACTTTGGTCAAGGCTGTATTCACTGCCGCGCAAGCTTTGATTTATTCACCAAAGAAGGATTGGAAAATTATAAACAGTTTACCATTGAAGCCTCTCATTTAGTAGTGAGTTATGGTGGCTCGCTTTCCGGTGAACATGGTGACGGGCAAGCTCGTGGCGATCTTTTAAATATCATGTATGGAGATGAATTAGTGCAGGCATTTAAAGAGTTTAAAACTATTTGGGACCCTGAATGGAAAATGAATCCCGGAAAAATTATAGATTCTTACGGTCAGTTGGCTAATCTGCGTATCAATAATCATTATGATCCACCAAAAACAAAAACGCATTTTCATTATACGGATGATGATAACAATTTCGCACGTGCTACTTTAAGATGTGTTGGTGTTGGCAATTGCAGAAGGGAGGAACATGGTACGATGTGCCCGAGTTATATGGTTACACGTGAAGAAAAAGACAGTACACGTGGCAGGGCAAGAATGTTATTTGAAATGCTGGAAGGCGATGTAGTAAAAAATAAATGGAAAGATGAGCATGTAAAAGAATCTTTGGATTTGTGTTTAGCTTGTAAAGGTTGCAAAGGGGATTGTCCTGTTAATGTGGATATGGCAACCTATAAATCAGAATTCCTTTCGCATTATTATGAAGGAAGATTAAGGCCAAGAACAGCGTATGCATTCGGCTGGATATATTGGTGGTCACGTTTAGCTTCTCATATTCCAGCCATTGCAAATTTTGTAATGCATGCGCCAGTGCTGAGTACCATTACCAAAGCAATTGCAGGCGTGGAGCAAAAAAGAAAAATGCCAAAATTTGCATCTTACACTTTTAAAGACTGGTTCTTCAACAGGCCAACAGCTAAAAGCCAAAAGCCAAAAGCTAAAGTCATTCTCTGGGCTGATACCTTCAATAACTATTTTTTACCACAAACATTGGTTGCTGGTGTAGAAGTATTGGAAGCCGCAGGATTTGAAGTCATCACACCAAAACAATCTTTATGCTGCGGCAGGCCATTATATGATTTTGGCATGTTGGATACAGCAAAGAAAATGTTGCTGCAAATAATGGATGTATTGAAAAATGAGATTGAAGAAGAGATTCCTATAGTTGGTTTTGAGCCAAGTTGTGTAGCAGTATTCCGTGATGAACTCATCAATCTTTTTCCAAACAATGAAGATGCAAAACGATTGAATAAAAACGTATTCACGCTTGCAGAATTTTTGGAGAAGAAAGCACCGGATTTTAAAATCCCTGAATTAAAACGGAAAGCTGTAATTCATGGGCACTGTCATCACAAAGCCATCATGACAATGAAATCAGAAAAATCATTATTGGAAAAAACAAAGCTGGATTATCAAATGCTCGATTCAGGTTGTTGTGGCATGGCCGGTTATTTTGGTTATGAAAAAGGAGATCATTATGATGTTTCCATTAAAGCCGGCGAACGTGTTTTATTGCCTGCCGTAAGAGATGCTGATGAAGAAACAATTGTTATTGCTGATGGCTTTAGTTGCCGCGAACAGATAGAACAGGAAACAGATAGAAAAGGTTTGCATTTAGCGCAGGTTTTACAAATGGCTTTACGGGAAGATAAAAATTCAACGCCGCAGCCTTTGCCTGAAAAGAAATATGTGGATGGCATGGAATTGAAAGACCCGCATCAAACAACAAAAACAATTATAACAGGTGTTGCGATTGGATTAACAATAGCAGGATGGTTATTTATCAAAAATAAAAAACGTTTATCTTAAAAAATTACAACATGCAAATAGGAAAAAAAATATGGGCAATTGCTGAAGGATATATTCCCGGCTGGAGCAACGGTCCTGCACCGGATTTCATCAGTCATGATGCAGCTTGTATTTTAAATACATCTGATGAAGATGCGCATGTTGAAATAACTATTTATTATACAGACAGAGAGCCGGTGGGTCCTTTTAAAGTTACGGTTGCTGCACGCCGTTCAAGTCATATAAAATTCAATAATTTTAAAGACCCGGAACCTATTCCGCTTAAAACAGAATACTCAAGTGTATTTGTTTCTGATGTGCCGGTTGTATTACAATATACCAGGCTTGATTCGCGACAGGCAGAGAACGCATTAATCTCCTGTATTGCTTACACTGAATAATTTTTTATGAAATACAAATTACTTAACAGCGACAAACAAAAAACTTTCGCAATAATTTTAGACAGCGGCGATGAAGTAATGGAAAGCATTCAGTCATTCGCTAAAAAAGAAAAATTAAAAGCTTCCCAGTTTAATGCTATCGGCGCATTTAGTAAGGCTACCTTAGGATTTTTTGATTTCAAAATAAAAGATTATAAAAAGATTGAAATAAACGAACAGGTTGAAGTGCTGAACATCGCCGGTGATATTTCTTTATACAATGATGAGATAAAAATTCATGCGCATGTTGTTGTTGGCAAAGAAGATGGCACTGCGCATGGCGGTCATTTATTAAACGCAACAGCCCATCCAACATTAGAAATTATTCTTACAGAATCACCATCTTATCTTGAAAGAGAGATGGATGATGACAGTGGTATTCCGCTTATAAAAATTGATGAATAATGGAAAAGAAAAATGCGCCCAGTGCACCGGGATTGGAAGCCAAATGGACATCAAGTTCCAAAGATGGTATTGGCAAGGCATTAAACGGCGCATCGAATGTTGCTTTTACTATAAGCCACGGAATTATTAATGAAGTATATTTTCCAAGAGAAGATATTGCATGCATAAGAGATATGGGTTTGATTATAACAGACGGCCAGGATTTTTTTCAGAAGAAAAAAGAGTGTGTGAGCATGTTACTAAAATGCTGAAAGATGGCGTGCCTGCATACAAGTCACTAATACCTGCCGCGAAAAAAAGTTTTAAATAGTAAAAGAAATTATTACCGACCCTTATCGCAACACCATTTTACAAAAGATAAATTTTAAAGCAAAAAAATCTTCGGGCACATATTATTTATATGTTTTACTCGCACCGCATTTGAATAATCACGGAGCAAAAAATAATGGATGGGCAGGACAATATAATGGCATACAAATGATGTATGCGCAAAGCGATGGATTATGCCTTGCGCTGGCATGCACCTCAAAATTTTTAAAGTGTGCTGCGGTTATGTGGGAAGCTCCGATGGATGGACGGATTACATCAGCATAAAAAATGCAATGGGAATATTGCATTCACTGCAGAGATTGATTTAAGCGAACAGACAGAATTTCAAAAGCATTGGGTTTTAGAGAAACCGCAGATGAAGCATCCGTACGTGCCTTGGGGCAGTTTATTGGATGGCTTTGATTCTTTACAGCACTGGTGCATGCAGGACTGGGAAAAATGGACAAAAGGCTTAGAGCATTTGCCTGCGAAAAATTATAAAGTAAGTGCAATGGCAATGCGCATGCATGAAGCTGGAACTTTTCCGGTGGCATTATAGCAAGCGATGCCGCACAGCATAGAATCTGTTGCCATGATGGTTGACCCAATACTTATTATCATTTTATTATTTTCCACACCTTTTATTTCAAACAAAGGCGAACGCAGCCCGATGAAAAGTCCATGGTCAGTGTTTGGTGTTATATGCGTAATTGTGTTCGTAGTAAGCTTATTGGTCATTGGATTAAAAGCGCCATGGTCTTCTGATTTTACAGCAAAGCCTTTACCATTAGCTGCAATAAAAGTTATACATCCGGATTCCACAGTAGCACAAGGTGCACATCTGTTTTACGCAAAAGCCTGTGAGTATTGTCATGAAGGAAATAAGTATGGTGGAAAAACAGGGCCAGATTTAACTGATGTTGGCAACCGTTTATCTGACCAGGAAATAACAATATGTATTGTAAACGGCGCCAATAACATGCCGGCATTCGGCGAAATATTAACCAAAGATGAGTTGAACAAGCTGACCGTTTTTTAAAGTCGCTGAAATAAATTGAATATTAATTGATATGTTTAATAATCGTGAAAATTTAGTTTCAATATTTATATAACATGAATAAAATCAACGTAGCGCATCCTAAATTAAACCAGCTACAGGCTACTTCTATCTGCGGTAATGATATCAGCTCTTCCTGTTTGTATGTATCTGCACTTACCGTTATCTATGCCGGGCAATACGCATGGATATCGTTAATAATAGTTGCATTGGTATTATTTTTATTTAGAAAAATTTATGGTGAAGTTGTAGGCGCCTTACCATTAAATGGCGGCGCTTATAATGTACTTTTAAATACTACTTCAAAACGGCTCGCATCTTTTGCAGCTTGCTTAACTATACTTTCCTACATGGCAACTGCTGTAATTTCTGCATCTGAGGCTATGTATTATTTGCACTACATTCTTAATTCATTGCCATTAGTAATTGCAACAATTTTTTTGCTCGGAATTTTTATGATGCTTGCTATAATAGGCATTGCAGAATCTGCAAAGGTTGCCGTAATTATTTTTATAACTCATCTTGTTACACTTTCCCTGCTCGTTATATTCAGTTGCTGGTTTTTAATAAATAACGGATGGCAGATTTTTAATTTTAACTGGCATAAGCCTGTACGTTCAGGCAGTTTAATTATGGCACTTTTTTTTGGTTTTTCGGCTGCTATGCTTGGTATTTCAGGCTTTGAAAGCTCTGCTAATTTTGTTGAAGAACAACAGCCCGGCGTATTTCCAAAAACTTTAAGAAATATGTGAGTGGTTGTAAGCTTTTTTAATCCTGTTATTGCCTTGCTTGCCTTATCTATACTACCAATAATGGACATAAAGAATCATGAAGAATTTTTACTTTCTTTTATGGGCAAATCTACCGGCGGTGAATGGCTTGGCTGGGTTATTTCTGTAGATGCCGTATTTGTGCTTAGCGGTGCTGTACTTACTTCTTATGTTGGTGTAACCGGGCTTGCAGAGCGCATAACGCTTGACCGAATCTTTCCCAACTTCTTTCTTAAAAAAAATAAGCGCGGTGTTAACTATCGCATTGTAATTGGTTTTTTTATTTTATGCGTTTCTATATTATTTGCAACCAAAGGCAATCTTACAAACCTTGCAGGAGTTTATACTTTTTCTTTTCTTGCGGTAATGGCTTTATTTGGTATCGGCAATTTATTGTTGAAAGTAAAACGCAAACGATTACCACGCCCGGAAAAAGCACCCGTATTATCTGTAGTGATTGCTATAAGTCTTGTAGTTGCTGCATTCCTTGGCAACATGCATCTTAATAAACATTCATTTAATGTTTTTATTGATTATCTTATTCCGGCAATAGTATTTATACTTGTCATGCTTAACCGCGCCAGGTTAATTAAAGCGCTGATTTATTTAATTGAATATTTATACAAACCATTCAGAAGGTTTGCAATACATAGCAGTAAAAATCTTGAAGCCGCTTTACGAAAAATAAATTCGCAGGAACTTGTTTTTTTTACCAAAGGCGATAAGGTTGCCATACTAAACCGCGTTATGATTTATGTGGAAGAGAATGAAACAACCAAGCGGCTTAAAATAGTGCACGTATGCGGAAGTGAAAGTGATAATGAAGCTTTAAAAAAGGATATTGAAGTACTTGACAGAGCTTACCCTGATATAAATATAGAGTTTGTAGAAGTTAATGGAAAATTCGGACCGCTGATAATAAATGAGCTTTCAACAAAGTGGAATATTCCAAAAAACTTTATGTTCATTGGTTCACCGGGTAATAAATTTCCATATCATATTTCAGAGCTGGGCGGTGTGCGGTTGATTATGTAAGTAATTAGTTACTCAATAAAATTGACTGAAGTATTATCAATTAAACTAAAAATATTATTTATGAAAGATTTAAAAGGAAAACTGGTTGTTGTTACAGGTGCTTCAGCAGGTTTAGGGAGAGCCATTGTAAGAAAATTTGCAGAACAAGGCGCTAATATAGGATTGATTGCCCGTGGTGAAGATGGATTGAATGGCGCAAAAAAAGAAGTAGAAGACATGGGTGGAAAAGCAGCGGTAGCAATAACAGATGTAAGCGATAATGCCGCTGTTGAAAAAGCTGCGGAGCTTATTGAAAAGGAATTGGGCCCGATTGATATTTGGATAAACAATGCCATGGTAAGTGTGTTTGGCCCACTGCAAAAAATGAATGCTGATGAATTTAAACGCGTTACAGAAGTAACATATTTAGGACAAGTATATGGAACGATGGCTGCATTAAAAAGAATGTTGCCACGCAATAAAGGAAAGATTATTTTAATTGGTTCTGCACTTGCTTACAGAGGTATTCCATTGCAATCTGCATACTGCGGTGCCAAGCATGGCATACATGGTTTTTTTGAATCGCTGAGAGCGGAATTAATTCATGATAAAACTAATGTTCAGTTAAGCATGGTGCAGATGCCTGCGATGAACACAACCCAGTTTGGTTTTGTAAAAAGTTATTTGCCCAACAAGCCAAAGCCAATGGGCATTATTTATGAACCTGAAGCTGCAGCTAATGCAGTATTGTATGCTGCGACAAATAATGAACGTGAAATTTATTATGGTTATTCAACGTACAAAACAATTTTAGGCAATAAAGTAGTGCCAGGTTATCTTGATAAATATCTTGCTAAAACAGGCTTTAAAGGACAGCAAACAGATGAGGCTGAACCAAAAGATAAACCCGATAATTTATGGAAACCAATTCCGGGCGACCATGGTGCAACCGGACCTTTTGATAAATCAGCAATGAGTTACAGCCCGGTATTTAAAATAATAAAACATAAGTGGATTGTTGCCGCAGGTATAAGTGCATTGGCAATTGGGGTTGGCTTTTTAATTAAGGAATTAAGTGATTCATCGTTGTAACAAATCCATTCATTATGATAAAAAATTTTCTGAAAACTTATTTTAGCCGTGCGCTTATTGCAGCCTGTGTTTATTGTATTACCGTTGTTATATTTCTTATATCAAAAAAATATCAATCGGTGTGGATTCTTTTTCTGGGTAACGCCTTTTATATGTTGTCTGTTGGAGCAATTGTTTTTTTAAGCAACAAAGCAAAAAAATTTAATCAGTCGCCTGTTACATCTGCTATATCGGGTAATATACTTTCCATTACCGGTGCCGCATTGTCTGTAATTTTATCTGTTGTGCTATATCTTATATTTTATGCAAGTAATAATAGTGAATCGTTGCACAAAGCACCGGCAGAGATGTCCGTAAATCCAACATTTAGCATGTTATTCATTTTAGTATTGGTAGCTGCTTTTGGTAATACAGTTACCGGTTTTTTTGCAGCACTTTTTACTTCGTTTGATGTAAGCAAAAAAAAGCAGCACAACTAATTATAAAAATACTTTTAGGATTATGATTAATTACAAACAACTATTTATAAGATACCTGTAAGCTGTAATTATTATGACAGATGAGAAAGCTGATTCAAAGGAAAATTATTCATTCACAAAAAAAGTATGGATAGCTGTTGGGTGTAGTTTTATTCGTTGTTGTTTTCTTTTTACTTTTTAAAGCTTTATTTAATTTATTATTATTAATACTTGCCGGCGTTTTAATGGCAGTCTACTTTTATGGTTGTGCAGATTTATTAAAACGACTACACTTCTCTTCTAAGTTAACGTGAGTTCGGGATAAGAAAAAGATTAAAGCAGCAAAAAAGGTGCTT
>CAXSDU010000128.1:0-9656 GCA_964236165.1 uncultured Parafilimonas sp.
ACTTTGTTTTGCAATGAGCGCTGCATTCTTCAATGAATCATCAATTTCTTGTTGCCGCATTTGCTTATCAATCTTTGAAACGGTTTGCAAAGAGTCGTCAACCTGTTGTTGCCGCTGTTTTTTAATATTTGCTACATACTGTAAAGAATCATCCATCTCCTGCTGTCTTCGCCTGGCTATTTCAACTTCCGTTTTTAAAGAGTCCAGTATTTGCTGTTCTCTTTTTTTATTTGCAATACCTGCGATTCTTAAAGAATCTTCATATTGCTGTTTAGTTTTCACAGGTGAAATAGTGGGTTGACCAGAAATATCAACTTGTTTTATTGCATCAGGATCTGATGAAGCAACGGGTTGAATAATTTTTATAAAAGGTTGAAATGCTTCAATCTGCTCAGGCGTGCCAAACATATCAACCAAAGAACGCTGTGTTACCGTATCAAAATCAGGCAATAATTTAAAGTAAACTGATGTGCCATTACAAAGAGGTTGGCAATCGGCAGTTGTACTGCTTAATAAAATACTGTCTTCAGCAATTATTACTCTGTTAAAAGGAACACATTGTGTACAATCAAACCATTTGCTGTGCGGTGGATCTTTTTTAAAAATAATTGCTCCATCTTTTATATAAAATGTGTCTTTACTTATTTCTCCAGCAATTGCCGTTACAATTTTTGTATGATTATGATCATTGGCTTCTTTACTTCTGCTGCCAGTAAAATTGCTTCCTGAAATAGATTCAATTACAATGGTTCTTATAAATTGAGATGCGCGGGGATTGCCCGTTCCTTTCCATGTACCAAGCATCCAGTTTATATTTTGCGCATAAGAACACGAAATTGAAAGCAGAAAAAAAATTAACAGCCATAATTTTTTTAAAACAATCATAAGCTGCTGTGTTTATAAATATTATTGCACATCATAACCAATATCACTTAAAAATTAGTGCTTGTTTAAGCAAAGCAGATAGTATGTTTAGATTTCACTTCAAATGTATGATTTGTTCCTGCAACATTTATACGCAGATAGAGTAATTTGCGTGGGTTATTGTTTTTAAAGCCATACATTTTATATGAGAAATTTTTTATCAGTAATTGCTTTTTGTATAATTATATTTCCTGTTTTTTCGCAAAGCACAGATTCGTTATCTGCTAAAGATTATGCAAGCGCAGAAAGTTTTTTACGATACACTACGCAACAATATGTTGATAATGGATATGTAAACCCAAACTGGATTTCTGGCGATAAATTCTGGTATAGGAATTTAACTGCACAAGGCAGTGAATTTATTTTGGTTGATCCTGTAAAAGGCACACGTGTTACTGCTTTCGATCAACAAAAACTGGCAACTGCTTTAAGTACTGTAACCGGCTTATCATATCATGCTGCAATGCTTCCATTTCAAACATTAAATTATTCGCCTGATGAAAAATCAATTATAATTAAAATAAAAAACAAGCAATGGAAAGTTGATCTGAAAACGTATAATGTTATTGCTGACGCTGCTAATTATTCTTCTGAAAAAAAAGAATCAGGCACTAACGAAGTGCTTTCGCCTGATGGCAGTAAAGCTGCTTTTATAAAAGATTACAATTTATGGGTGAGAGATGTAGCCACAAAAAATCTTACACAACTTACTACAGATGGCATTCAATATTTTGGTTATGCAACAGATAATGCCGGCTGGAAACATTCTGATAATCCAATCTTACGCTGGTCGCCGGATTCAAAAAAAATTGCCACGTTTAAACAAGACGAACGCAAAGCCGGCGACATGTATTTGGTATCAACAAATGTTGGTCATCCAAAATTGCAGGCATGGAAATATCCATTACCAGGCGATACAAATATTATAACTATACAGCGTGTAATAATAAATGTTGATGCGCTTAAAATAATTTTTATACAAGAGCCGCCAGACCCGCATCGCGGTACATTAAGCGATGATATTTCAAGCAGCGGAACTTTTGATGATGTTGACTGGAATAAAGATGATTCGCAGTTAGCATTTGTTTCAACTTCAAGAGATCATAAACAGGAAAAATTTCGCATTGCAGATGCAAACACAGGTGCTGTGCAGGAAGTTTTTGAAGAAGATGTTTCTACCCAATATGAATCTGGACAAGGCACTATCAACTGGAAATATTTGCCTGCAACAAAAGAAATAATCTGGTATTCTGAACGTGATAACTGGGGACATTTATATTTATATGATGCAACAACTGGCAAACTAAAAAATCAAATTACAAAAGGAAATTTTGTTGTTACAGAAATACTGAAGGTTGATGAAAAAAAACGTGTAATATATTTTTTGGCTGATGGAAAAGAACCCGGCAATCCATACTTCACGCATTTTTATAAAATAGATTTTGATGGGAAAAATCTAACATTACTTACGCCTGAAACAGGAAATCATACAATTACTTTATCTCCTTCAGAAAATTATTTTATTGATGCATATTCTCAGCCTGATATGCCCGGTGCCACAGTACTGCGCAACATGGATGGTAAACTAATTTCAACGCTCGAGAAAACTGATATAACAAGATTATTGGCAACAGGATGGAAGCCTCCCGTTCCCATTACACTTAAAGCGCATGATGGCAAAACAGATATTTACGGACTAATGTTTCTGCCTACACATTTAGATTCAACAAAAAAATATCCTGTTATTAATTATATCTATCCGGGTCCGCAAGGCGGAAGTATTGGAACCTGGTCGTTCGTGGCTTCACGGGGTGATGATCAATCCTTGGCAGAATTAGGTTTTATTGTTATAGAAATCGAAGGCACAAGCAACCCTTTGCGTTCTAAAAGTTATCATGATATGAGCTATGGAAATATGGCTGAAAATACTTTGCCCGATCAGGTTACAGGCATCAGGCAATTAGCGCAATTGTATAATTTCATTGATACAACGCGTGTTGGAATTTGGGGACATTCAGGCGGCGGTTTTGCAACTGCTTGCGCAATGTTTACCTATCCTGATTTTTTTAAAGTGGGCATTTCAGAATCGGGTAATCATGATAACAGAAATTATGAAGATGACTGGGGAGAAAGATATATTGGTTTGGTGAATGGTTCTAATTATGAAATACAGGCAAACGAAGTATATGCAAAAAATTTAAAAGGAAAATTATTACTTGCACATGGCATGATGGATGATAATGTTCCGCCAACAAATACAATGCTTGTAGTTGAAGCTTTGGAAAAAGCAAATAAGGATTATGATTTGATTATTTTTCCAAACAGCCATCATGGTTATGGTGAATATTCTTTGTACATGATGCGCCGCCGCTGGGATTATTTTGTAAAAAATTTATTGGTGAAAGAGCCACCAAAAGAATATATAATCAAGCCAAAAACAGATTCGAGAAACTCGGTTAAATAATCTTTTTAATCAAAATATTTATTGATGCTTTCACAAAATGATATTAAGCAAAAGCTTGGCTTTTATGCAGCTGATTTTGTTAAGAATGATATGTTGATAGGTTTAGGAACAGGTACAACTGTATATTTTCTTTTGAAAGAATTAAGTAAACGCAAACAACAAGGTTTAAAATTTACAGCAGTTTGTACTTCAATTCAAACACAAAAAATTCTAGAGGAAGAACACATTAATTATATTTCAATAGATGATGTAGATAAATTAAAGCTTACTATTGATGGCGCTGATGAAGCTGATGAAAAAGGAAATTTAATTAAAGGTGGCGGCGGCGCTTTATTGCAGGAAAAAATAGTAGCAGCGGCTTCAGAACAACTTATTATTATAATTGATGAGAAGAAAAATGTGAAGACACTTGGTACTTTTCCATTACCAGTTGAAGTAATTACTTTTGGGTGGAAACATGTTCAACAAAAAATTGAATTAAATTATAATATAAGAACAAAGCTTAGAGAAAAAAACAATTCAGTTTTTATCACTGATCATCAGCATTATATACTTGATTGCTGGTTTAATAAAATCCCGGATCCATTTGAATTAAATAAAAATCTTCACCTTATTCCAGGTGTGGTAGAAACAGGCTTATTTGTGAAAATGGCAACAACAATTGTAACAGGCTTTGCTGATGGAAATATCGAAGCAAAAAATGTTTAATTATATCTTCCTTCCACGAATAAGCGACAAAATAAAAAGCACTATAAAAATAAAAAATAAAATGCGTGCAATGTTTGTGGCTCCGGCAGCAATATTTCCAAACCCAAAAATGGCTGCTATTATTGCAACCACAAGAAAAATTAAAGTCCAGCGTAACATAAAATTCTTTTGATGAAACTTTAAGGTTCTAAAAACATGCCAATAAAAAAGAGCCTTTGCTAAAAAGCAAAAGGCTCTATCGTCCCAATCTTAACCTAATTTATAAAGAGAGCCTTTCTAAAAAAGCTGAACCTATATCTGATATTTTAATTGTACTTGCTTTTTTTGTAGCATCAGCAACTTTTACTTTTTTTACTGGCGTATCAGGTTTGGTATCTGAAGGTGTATAATGATAATGTGATGAATCTTTTTGTAAAGTATCAACGGGTTGTTCATCTGTTTGCTGGTCATCATCACCATCATTATTATCATCTGAAACTTCAGGATGCACGCGTTTTAAACCATCTGCTGTCATAACATATTCAACATTACGGTCCCAGTTATAACCATCATCATCATTTCTCCAGTCCCAATCATTAACATCATTTCCAAAATCAAAATGAAAATCATTATTCCAGCCAATATCATCTGTAACAATTATTCTTTTTCCTACCGGCACATAAATGGTTGCATACACAGATTGGTTACGAAATTTATCATCTTTATTAATCGGTATTCCTCTGTCAAAAAGCAAAGTTGAATCTTTTTGATTTACATTGAAATTTATGTGCTGCGCTCTTGTTTCTGCCGCTGCTCTTGAAGCGCCATATGCCATTTTTAGAATTGTAACCTGGAAACTATCACTTTCAGATTTTAAAATGCGCAGGTGAATATTTCTTACATAAACAGTGTCTTCATCCAGCGTGGCAAAAGGCTGCAGATTTAAAAAACTTGTATTAAAATAATACCTGTTATTTTTTGCATATCTGATTTCTAATTTATCAGTTTTTGCATTGTTAAGCTGAATGTCATTTTCTATAGGTGAATTATGATAAGAAAAATCGCTGCGTAAAGAAGCAAGTAAACCTATAAAGCAAAACAAGCCAAGAATCCACATAGCTGCAAAACCAAAACGCATTATACTGCTGTTGCTTTTAATTTTTGCTATTCGTCTTATTATAAAAGTGATGATACCAATTACAGGAACCCAGATAAAAAATATAAATGTGCCCCAGGCAAGAATGCTTTGCCAGCCATCTGAAATTAAATATGTTTTAAATGGTAATAATCCTGTTGTTGCAATGCCAATTCCGAATAAACTTAATACAAGAGAAATTAATATTACTGCTATAATAAAGTAAGCAATTATTTTAAAAAAAAGAGTAATAATGTTACCAAGCGTTGAACCGCTTTTGCGTGCAATATGCGAAGCTTCGTTACCGAATTGTTTTCCTTTTTTGCCAAGTTCGCTGCCCATTTGTGCTGCTTTATCACCCACTTCTTTTCCAAAGTCTTTGGCCCTGTCTGTAAAACCTTCCATGTCTTTTTGTATTGTATTTTTTATACTGTTGAGGTCAACTTTTTCACCTTTCATTTCCAGTCTGTCTGAAGTAGATGTTGCTTCAGGCGTTATCAACCAAAGAATAATATATATTAAGGTAGCACCCGGACTAAATGAAAGATTAAGAAAGTTTGGAAAATTGAATACACCCCAATGATTCCAGCTTGTTACAAAAGAAAGAAATGGTATAAGAAATAAAAGCCTGGGTATCCAAACATTTACGCCAAAGTAAGAAGCCAACCCGCCGCATACACCGGCTATTAATTTACTTTCAGGATCTCTGAAAAGCCTTTTGCGTGCAGAACCTATGGTTGTTGAAGCTGTACTCGGAATGGCTACCCATAAAATAAGATAGATAACAAACCCAAACCCGAAGCCGAAGGCAAATAATATAAATAAAATGCGTACTACAAGCTTATCTATTCCAAAATAATTTGCAAGACCTGCGCAAACGCCACCTAACAATTTATTGTTCTCATCTCTATATAAACGTTCAGATCTTATATTTGAATACTGTGTATTTGTGTAAGTTGAGCCTGCATTAGCGTTATTTGAATTTGCCTTCGTACCGGGATTTTCATTTAGGTCTGTATCAAAATCTTCTGGTCTGCCAATGCTGTTTATTATTGCCTGAACATCTGTATCAGTAATACAAGTACTGCCTTTGGTTAATACCTCGCTAAACAGTTCTGCAATTCTGCCTTCAATGTCATTTATTATTTCATCTTTTCCTTCTTCATTTGCAAAAAGCTGCCTCAGGCTTTCAATATATTGTTTTAAAATTTCATAGGCCGATTCCTCTATCGGAATTACACGCCCCTGAAAGTTTATATTAATTACCTTTTTCATTTTACTTTATATTTATTGGTTATTGTTGGGATTTTCTGAATGAACATTTTGTTGTTCATTTGGTGAAGTGAGCAATTGAACAGCATCTGCTAGTTCTTTCCAGGTTCTTTCTAATTCTGAATAAAACAGCAAACCCTGTTCTGTCATTAAAAAATATTTTCTTGGCGGTCCTGAATTACTTTCTACCCACCTGTATGTTAAGTATCCGGCATTTTTTAGTCTTGTAAGCAAGGGATAAAGTGTGCCTTCAAAGATGTTGAGATTGGCGCCTTTCATTTTATCAACGATATCACTTGGATAAACTTCTCCTTGTCTTATTATTGACAAAATACAAAATTCCAACACTCCTTTTCGCATTTGGCTTTGCGTATTTTGTATATCCATAATTTTAATTTCAACACAAAAATATGTATTATTTAGATACTATGCAATACATAATACTAAGTTTTTAAAAGTAATATTTAATGATAGCTAATTTGCTATACTAAAAAATTGATAATTAATAAGTTGGAAAATTCGCTGAAATTTCCACAATTTATAAACCGCAATTTTTATTGAAGAATGGCGCAAAGAATAGCTATTTATGCTCTAAAGTATTCACAATGTATTTGAATGATTGTTGATTATTAGTATCATCAAGTGTTTGCTCAATGCCTTTTTTTTCTGATGTGGTTAAATGAAAACTAAGTGAAGCTGAAACTGCATTCTGCGGAGCTTCATAAGAAAATCCGGCGAAGTATAAAGTGCTGTCCAGCGCACTTAGCATATAATTCATTTGATCTTTTTCATAATAATCCTGAAGATTAAACCAATTGTTTTCTAAAAGAAACATAGGTTTTGTTATTAAGCCGGATATTGATTTTATTTCGTATGGTCGCGTCCAATTAGCTGCTGCGCGATCTCTTACTCCTACAATTACAACTTTAGAAGTGTTTGCTTTTAACCAGACTTTAAAAACATCTAAAAAACGCAATGTTGTTTCATGTCCGAAATTATCACGAAAGCCACCATCCATTACATCTATTTTTGGATTAGTTGGCATTTCAACATTGGGCAATACAAAAGGAAAAGTTGCATTCATGCGAAGCACCGATAAAAAACGTAATTTATTTGGATCTTGGTTTTTAAAAAAAGATTGATAATCCACACCATCAACATCATAACTATTTAAATGATTTGGTTTATTAATGGCTTTCATCATAAACCTCAATGGTTGTGTAGAAATTAAAAGTTTTCTTCCATCGCGTGTAATAGCAGAATAAAAAAACATGCTTGGTATAAAAGCGTTTTTTTCAGCCAAAGCATAATCACCTAAATTTTTATTAAAAATATTGTGTGTGTTTGCATTTAGCTTTTGTTCAAAAGCATATCCTCTGTCGAGTATATAATTGTTATTATTAAGATGAAAATTACGTAACGGACCAATCATATCTCTTGTAACAAGTGATGAAAAGACAGGATTTAAAAGATCTCTTGAGATATTTTCACGATATTGTTTTGGCTGAAGTGAATTAATTTTTTTTTGCAATTTTTCCAAATATAATTCTCTAAAATACGCAGCGCCAATCATTCCACCGGATGCACCTGTGATTAAAAATGTATGCTTAAAAAATTTGCCTTGCGTTAAAGTATCTAATTGTGTTAAAACATTCATTGTAAAATCTGCACTTCTGTTGCCACCACCGCTTACATCAAGAATAAACATTACGGGTTTTTCTTCATGCTGTTTTGCTTTCCATTTATTTAAAATTGACATGAAATTTGCTTTATCATTTGCTACTGCAGAATCATTTGCTAATTGCAATAAACTTTCTTTACTGTAAACAGGTTGCTGTTTTTCATTGTTATAATTTAAGCCATAAGCTTTGTTGCGCGGATCGATAACATGCTGTTCAAATAGCCAGTTAATACCAAAATAAATTATCAGTACTAATGGCGCACTCCAGTTGCCTAAAAAAAGTGATAAGGCACCGGCAACAGCAATTAGTATCGTAAAAAAAAGTGTAATACTTGCGGCGGCAGGAATTTGAAAATATTTATTTTCTGAAAAAAATCCGAGCAGGATTAATAATATCAGCGCTAAAAAAACGGCTTGTATAGCTGCTATATGATGCCGCTTAAAAATGGAGCTTAAAAATTCCTGACTATAATGACGAACATTTCTTGGTTTTCTTAATCCGAATGTTGCGCTGAAAAACCAATCAACGCGCATCTCCTGTTTTTCTGCAGACGGACGTTTAATAATTCTTGCTGCACGTTCATATTTTTCATTAGCAGAAGAAATATGTATTGCCATTTTGCGGTAAATATTTTTATCTGTTCCAAAAAAATAACCAAATGCAATAGCAATCGATAAAATAAATCCACCAAAAAAGCCACCTGCCAATGCTAATATTTGTGTTGCAGATGCAAGTTCTTCGTGCTTTTGATAATCTGCTGTAAACCAACAATAGCAAAATAAAAATATCACCGGTATTACAGCATTATTAATACAATACTTTAAAAAAGGTTGTGCTGTAGTTGCTAAAAACCTGATGCGTTTTGTATGCAGAATAAAAGTTGTAATATTCCAGCTCATAATGTAAGAACCTATTGTAAAGCCAACAAAAGCAATGCTGAGTGCATTTACATTTCCCAGATATTCAGGATCGAGCATTAAAGAATCTGCACCATAAGGTTTAAGAAAATGCCCGCTGATTGTTGCGAAGAGAATAAACCAAAACAAGAGCAAAATCTGGTAACGCCTGAAATGAAGAAATACAAGCTGAACCGGTAAAGAATAAAAGAAGCCTGCAAAAAATTTTTTCATAACGCTTTTTGCAATTTTTAAAACAAGACAATATTAATTACACACCGTTTAAATTTATGGTAAATATCAGATAAAGTTCCTCTCATGTATATTTGAAATTAAATAAGGCAGCATGAAAAAGATGGCATTTGTTACAACATTTATTTTTATTGTAAACTTAAGTATGGCAGATGTTAGATTGCCTGCAGTGATAGGCAGCAATATGGTTTTAGAACAAAATGCAAATGTTGCTTTATGGGGTTGGGGCGATGCTGCCGAAAAAGTTTATATAACCTCATCATGGAATAGTAAAACGGATTCAACCATTTCTACGCGTGATGCAAAATGGAGATTAGATATTCAAACACCTGCTGCCGGCGGAC
>CAXSDU010000129.1:0-9626 GCA_964236165.1 uncultured Parafilimonas sp.
AGATCGGGCATTTTATCTTTTGCGATAGTTTCAACCTGTGCCCATGTTACTTTACCAACCTTATTACGGTTTGGTTCTTTGGAACCTTTTTGAATTTTAGCAGCTTCTAAAAGTTGTACAGAAGCAGGTGGAGTTTTAATTACAAAGTCGAAAGACTTGTCGTTATAAACAGTTATTAAAACAGGAATCACTTTTCCTATTTTGTCTTGTGTACGGGCATTGAACTGTTTGCAAAATTCCATGATGTTCACGCCCTTTGAGCCGAGTGCAGGACCAATGGGAGGTGCAGGATTAGCCTGACCGCCTTTTGCCTGCAGCTTTACAAAGCCGGAGATTTCTTTAGCCATTTTTTTTAATTTTATTGGTTCAAACGTTCCGTTTTATTTTAACGAAACTTCCAAAGTGAATAATTCTTAAAGAACTTTTTTGGGCGGCAAAGATATAGGAAAGCAACTAAATAGAAAAGAGGTTTGTTTTATATTTCGTATTAATTAATGATGCAACGTAATATCAATAGCATCGAGCAAACCATGTTCTGGTTTATCATCGCCTAATTGCCAAAACATAATTCCGTTTAAACCTTTATCTAGTGCATATTTTGTTTTTAAAGACATAGAACGTTCACTATCATAACTGAAAAGTTTCTTTGTTGTTTTATTATACATATAAGGTGCTTTAGCAGTATCATCCCAATAATAAACATAACCTTGCTGCTGCATAGCATTTATATCAAAATTTTTAAAAGCTATACCATGATCAAAACTGCCCGGCTGATATAAACCGTTGTCCGCATCATTATCAACATTAAATATCCTTCCATACATCGCGGCGCCAATAACAACTTTGTTTAAAGGAAAATGAATTGAATCAAAAAAACGTATTGCATTATCTGCTGATTCAATTTGTTCTGATGTAGAATATAATGGTGTATGATGACCTGTTATAATGCTGTTTCCGTTTACTAAATCGTACGACATAAGATTTATTTTATCAACGAGCGGTGCAATTGCTTTCCAATCAACAGATTCATTTAAAAACTTTTGAAAGCCACCTGCAGCAAAACTTATTTCATAATTGTTACCCAATGTATCACGCAAAGTTTGCATCAGCGCCGTAAAGTTTTGTTTATCCGCAGGCATGAATTGATGATTTGGAAAGCCTACAATTGCAGGATATTCCCAATCGATGTCAATACCATTTGTTTTGAAATATTCGCTGAGTTGTTTTACAGAATGCGTAATCTTTTCTGCCTTCGTTTGTTGAAAACACTTGTGAACATGGCGCACAACCCCCCCACCCTCCTATTGAAAGAATAATTTTTAATGCAGGGTTCCTTTTTTTTAGTTCTACCAGATGCTGAATGGTTAAAGTATCCTGCATATTATCAACATGCAATTCGTTATTTTTTAAATGGCAAAAACTATAAATTATATGTGTGAGTTTTTCAACAGGATAAGCATCTATACGCGTGGCATCACCATCATAATATGCAATTACAGATATTTTTTTATTGGGTGTTTGAGCATTAGCAGTAATAATTATTAATAAAAAAAAGAAAAACAATATTCTCTTCATAATTAAATTTTTTAAAATTTGTATTGCTGAAATGCTAAGTAATGAACAATATAATTTCTAACAAAGAAATCTCACACAGTAATCATTAAAAATGATTTTCTATCTTTACATTATTCAAGCCTTTGTAAAACCAGGTATATTATAAACGATTTGAATACCAGGCTATACAAGGCATACATTGGTAATAAATTAAATCCTTCATCTACTAATTTTAATCATGAAATTATTTTTACGTCTCAATGCCGCATTAATTTTTTTTGTATGTTTTACAACATCAAATAAATGTTTTAGTCAAATAAGTTGTGTTGACAGCGCGCTGGAATTTAATGGTAATAATCAATATGTAAAACTTGCGCCTAATGATTTTTCAAATACTAATTTTTTAACTAAACTTACCGGAGATTATACAATTGAATGCTTAATTAAACCCAATGGCGGAGCTGATTTTCAGCGCATATTTGATTTTAGCTACGGCAATATTTTCTTTATGTTTTTAACTACATCTGAAAACGTACATCATGTTCCGCGTTTTGCTATTTCAACTAACGGATTAACTTCTCCAGAGGTTGTAGATGCAAACCTTCCTTTAAATAATGAAACTTATAATTACATAACAATTACTTATAGTAAAGAAAATAAAACCGTTACATTTTTTATTAATGGAATAATGCAAGGTTCTGGATTTGTAGATATTCTTGCTGCTTCTATTTATTATGGTTATGATTCACATGATTCCTCAGCTAATTACATTGGATTATCTTCTTTTGCCGGAGATCCGCAACTCAACGGCAATGTTGATGAATTTAGAATATCTGATACAGTAAGATATGATGCAGATTTTATTCCTTCTGCACTTTTCACACAGGATGAGCATACAGTTGCTTTATATCATTTTGATGAAGGTTCAGGTCAAACAGCTTCAGATGCATCTGGTAATGATTATACGGCTCAATTAGGTTCTACGGTTGATGAAGATGAAAATGATCCCTCCTGGGTAACTTGCGGAACTGTATTAGCATCGTCATTTTCTTCATTTACAGCAACGCTTGTAAAAGATCAGGTTCGATTGAATTGGAATACAGCTTCTGATGCAAATACCCGCTATTATGAACTACAAAAAAGTACTGATGCAGTTCATTTTACAACTTTAAATAAAATAACACCAACAGGAATAAGTGGAAATTATAGTTACGTTGATGCAACACCTGCACAAGGCAATAATTATTATCGTTTAAAGAAAGTAGATGCTAATAATAATTATGTTTATTCAAAAGCACTGTATATAAATATTGCAGGAAATAAAGGGTTTAAAATTTATCCAACTATCGCAAACAGCACTTTACATATTTCTGTTTCGCAAACGCCATCGAATATTATCATCTTTAATTTAAATGGCAAAGCAGTTAAAACATTAAGCGTAAATAATAAAGAGCAAGATGTAAATGTTTCAGGATTGCCTGCCGGTAATTATATTATCAGAAATATCACAACAAATACTTCATTAAAATTTGTAAAGCAATAAAGTTTTAAATTAATCATGCAATAAGTTAGTTAAAACTCAAGTTTGTGGCTGTTATCAGAATTAATGAGTATTTATCTTTGAGTTATGATTAAACAATTATTATTTACAATTTTTGCACTCTTATTTTGTACGATGTTATTTAGTCAAAATGATGATAAAGCAAATGTATTGGCAGTTGAAAGAAGTGTTGCAAATGCATTTACCAAGCATGATGTGGTAGTACTAAATTCTATGCTTGCAGATGATATAATTATTATAAGTGCAACAGGTAGTATTTTAAATAAACAGCAATTATTGCAAGCAGTGCAAAATATTAATTCTGTAACATTATCTGATATGCAAGTTAAAATTGAAAGTTACATCGCTATAGTTACAGGTGTAGAGCTGGAAACTGGAAAAACTGATAACGATGTTTATACAAATAAAATGCGTTTTACAGATGTACTTGAAAAAACTAAAGGTATATGGAAAATTATTTCGAGCCAAGCTACACTCATTCCACAAAATTAATTTTCCTGGTGGTATAAAATTATCATTAGTAAATACAGATTATTTTATATAAAAGCCATGATTTATTTATATCTATAAATCATGGCTTTTTGTTTAATACATCAACTAATTTTTAATAACTTTTTCTTTTACGATTATAACATTATCACGACCGATTTCAATAAAATATATTCCCGGTTTGAATTCACTGCCAAATGAAAAATCTCCTGAAATAATTTTTTTACTTTCTATTAGCGTTCCATCTACATTAAAGATTGAGATAGTGTATTGGTTATTATAAGTAGAAGGAATTACAATATGAAAATTATTTGAAGAAGGATTTGGAAAAACCTGAATTTTATTATCAGGAAGTTTAGCAGCAATTGCATTTGAACAAGTAATTATTATCGTGGTAACCGCAGATGTTTTACTGCAACCTGTTGTGGTTTTCGTTACAATAACTTTATAATTGCCCGCAGTTTTTGCATAATAAAAATTCTTTGTAGCATTTGGAATTATTGTTCCGTTTCGTTTCCATATATATGTTAGCGCAGTACCAATATTCGCTTTAAGTTTAACGCTATCACCAGAACATATTGTTGCTGTATCAGAAGGCGTAATTGATGCGCCCGGCAACTGGTTTACAGTAATATTTATAGCATTAGACGTTGCAGTGCTGCCACAATTATTATTAACCTTTAAAGTAAAAGATCCATTTCCTGTAGCTGTATATGTAGCGTGTGTAGCATTTGTAATATTAGTTCCATCTTTTTTCCATTGATACGACGTAACAGAGCCTGAAACATTTGAATTTAGCAATACAGATTCGCCTTTACAAAAAACAATCGCGCCATCTGCAGAAATTTCTACGGTTGGCTGTGTACACGCAGTAACGGTAAAACTTCCCTTCATGCCCATTGCAAAATGCGGTGTACACTTAAAATTATATACGCCTGTTTTAGAAGGAACATATGTAAAAGTGGCGCTGGACGAATTAATCGGGCGATCCCATGAAGCGGCTCCTGCAGGTATTGTAAGTGATGTTGTAGTATGCGATCCATTAAGCCATGTATATTTAATAGTGTCGCCTAAGTTTATAGTAAAATTAGCCGGTGTAAATACATGGTTTTGAACTGTAACAATTTGTGTAAATGAATAACCACTTAAAGTAAATAACAGGCAGGCTGTTAGAAGTGATAAAATTTTTTTCATGTCAGTATTTTTTAGGTTACAAAATGGTATTTGTGCAGAAAAATTTCTGCGTATGTTGTGTAACAAAACTGACTTATCAATTAAGCTGGTTGCTTATGTGAAAAAATAAAAATATAAGCCTGGATGAAGAGTTTCTTTTGCAGAGTTAAGAAGATAGCATATTAAGAAAAGCTATGCTAATTAATTATATTATTAAAGCTGAAGTTCATGTTGTTCACCAATATCTTCAATAAGGCTTTCTGAGATTGGAACAACGTCATCTTCGTCAGTTACCCAGTTTCCTTCATTATTTTTTAAGGGTGAAAAGCTTTTCACAATTTGTAAAAACTTCGTATAAATATGTTCAAGATTAAAATAAGGTTTAACTATATAAAACATACTGTTCACCTTAATGTTAAAAGAGGATTGTGCTTTCATCAGCAAAAATATTTAGCTATTAGCTGAATTTTTTAAATGTGTCTTTTAAATTATCATTTAATGAAAACTGATCGTATATTTTTTTGCCTTTTTCTTTAAACTTATTTAGCAATTCTCTTTTTTCATCTTCATTCATTTTAGAATATTTATAAGCAGCAAAAGCGGCAGCTCCGGATAAAAGCAGAAAAGAAATTTTACTCATAACTTTATTTTAAAATACAAATACTTAAAGAATCATGCCATAAATAAATGAATATAAACATGACGCAAATTAGTTTCTTCCTTTCCAAATTATTTCAGATACATCCAATTGTTGCGCAGTTAAACGTGCAAGTACAAATAAATAATCGCCAAGCCTGTTAAGATATTTTATTATGATGGGTTCTATAAATAATGAGTGTTGTTGCATGTTAACACAAAGCCTTTCTGCACGGCGGCAAACACAGCGCGCAATGTGCGTGCATGAAACACCAGCACTACCTCCAGGCAGAATAAAATTTTTCATTACAGGCAAAACTTTGTGCATATCGTCAATTTCATTTTCAAGACTTAATATATCTTCCTCTTTAAGATCGGGTATGTGCAAACCTGTTTGTTTATCCGGATCACAGGCAAGCGAAGAACCAATTACAAATAACCTGTTTTGTATCTGTTTTAAAATATCACGCTGATGTTCATCTGGCGTATAATCTGCAACAAGACCCAAATGCGAATTTAATTCATCAACAGTACCATAAGTATCTATCCGTATATCGTTTTTAAAAACCTTTGTTCCACCAATAAGCGAAGTTGCGCCTTTGTCTCCTGTTTTAGTATATATTTTAGTTGACATTTTATTTTACAGAATAATGATTAACTGTAAAAGTAAAAATTTAAAAAAGTAATACAAGACAAGTTTTATAAATAATAAAATAAGGAGATCATTTTAATGTAGCACAGTTTCAACTTCTTTTACTAAGTCACTTTCTATTACACCATCACGCAGGCGAACAATACGTTTTGCAAATTTGGCAATATCTTCTTCATGTGTTACTAAAACAACTGTATTACCTGCAGCTTGTATAGCACTAAAAATATCCATTACTTCAACCGAAGTTTTTGAATCAAGATTTCCGGTTGGTTCATCTGCAAGCAAAAGAGCAGGATTATTTACCAATGCTCTTGCAATTGCAACACGCTGAATTTGCCCGCCACTTAATTCGTTTGGTTTATGATGACTGCGATCTGCAAGTGCTACTTTGTTAAGCGCTTCCATAGCCCTTTCCATTCTTTCTTTTTTCCCGGTTCCTGCATAAATAAGTGGAAGCGCAACATTTTCTACTGCTGTTAATCTTGGCAATAAATTAAATTGCTGAAATACAAACCCAATTTCTGTGTTGCGCACTTCTGCAAGTGCATCATCAGGCATTTTACTTACATCAGTACCATTCAAAATATAACTGCCGCTTGATGGTGTATCAAGACAACCGAGGATATTCATTAGCGTACTTTTACCGCTTCCGCTTGGTCCCATAAGTGCTACATATTCATTTTTAAAAATATTAAGTGAAATGCTTTTCAAAACTTCAAGCGAATTGGCACCCATAAAATATGCTTTGCGTATTTCTTTTAATTCTATTATTGGCTGCATAAAAATTATATCTTATTATTTAGTAGGAATTATGTTTTTTAATAACCTTAGGCACAATAAAAAAATTTCCGTCTGTTTGTGGTGCATTTAATAAAGCTTCTTGTTTTGTAATCGATTTCTCCGCTTCATCTTCGCGTAAAATATTTAATGCATCAGTAATATATATCAGTGGTTCAACACCAGTTGTATCTACTTCTTTAAGTTTTTCAACAAAGCCAATCATTTTTTCCAAATCCTGCTTTAATTCTGCTTTTTCTTCATCTGAAAAACTAAGTCTTGCCAGATGTGCGAGATGATTTATAACTTCATCTGTAATTTCCATATAACAAAAATAGCTTAAGCAAACGAGCATAATTTTAAAAAAGTAAAAGCGGTAATTTTTTTATTTAAATAAAAAAAATAATGATTACATATATTAAAAATATTAACTTGCATTTGTAAAATCCGTCTTATGCTAAGAGAAACCGTATGTATATATGTGGTGGATGATGATGTGCTCTATTGTTCAGCGTTAGCGCATTATTTATCGCTTAATCCTGATTATAAGGTTAAAACGTTTCATTCTGCCAAGGCTTTAAAAACAAGCCTGCACGAAAATCCTGATATTATTACTTTAGATTATTCAATGCCCGATACTAAAGGTGAAGATTTGCTTGGGCATATTATGCAGGAAAGCCCCGAAACAAAAGTTATTATTATCTCAGGACAGGAAGATATAAAAGTTGCAATTAATCTTTTTAAAAGAGGCGCACACGATTACATACAGAAAGATGGAGATGCGCAGCAACGTTTATGGATGGCAATACAAAATTTACGGGAAACCATTGAGCTTAAAAAAGAAGTTGAATCATTAAAAAAAGAAGTTGAGAAAAAATATGATTTTCAACATATAGTTGGTAACAGTAACGCCATTAAAAAAATTTTTAGCTTAATGGTGAAGGCTTCTTCAACAAATATTACTGCCTCTGTAACCGGCGAAACAGGAACTGGAAAAGAGCTTGTAGCAAAATCCATTCACTTTAATTCTGAAAGAAAAAAACATGCATTTGTTCCTGTAAATGTTGCAGCCATTCCCAGAGATTTATTAGAGAGTGAATTATTTGGACATGAGAAAGGTGCTTTTACCGGCGCTGCAAATCGCCGTATTGGTAAGTTTGAAGAAGCACATAATGGCACTTTGTTTCTTGATGAAATTGGTGAAATGGATTTAAGCATGCAGGCAAAGCTGTTGCGTGCTTTACAGGAAAAAGAAGTTACAAGAATCGGCAGTAATGATATTATAAAAATAAATGTGCGCATTATTGTTGCAACACACAGAAACCTGCAGGAAGAAATTTCAAAAGGTAATTTTCGGGAAGATTTATACTATCGTTTGCTTGGCTTGCCTATTGCTTTACCTCCATTGCGGGACAGGGAAAATGATATACTGCTTATTGCAAAATATTTCATAGATCAGTTTTGTAAAGAGAATAAGCTGTGCAAAAAACACTTGTCTATTGAAGCTAAACATAAACTAATGTCTTACTCATTTCCAGGCAATATCCGGGAATTGAAATCGTTGGTTGAATTAGCCTGTGTAATGTCTGAAGAAGAGGAAATTAATGAAGAGCATTTACAAATTTATCTTACACCGGTAAAATCTCTTACATACAGCAATGGCAATTATACTTTAAGGGAATACATGCGGAAGTTGATACAACAATATCTTGATGAATATGATTATGATGTATTAAAGGTTGCAGGCAAGCTTGATGTTGGAAAGTCAACCATTTATCGAATGATAAACAGCCAGCAATTAAAAATTGCAAAAAGAAAAATTGACGCTTAAAATCTAATCCAATATATATCTATGAGAAAATTATACAATACCGAAACAATACTAAAAACACATTACGGTGATGAAGAATTTGTAAAAAGCATGGCCGAACTTTTTATTGAACATTTGCCTCAAATGTCAGCAGAACTACAAAAAGCTTCAGCAAAAAAAGACTGGGAAAATATTTATTTCTATGCACACAAAATGAAAGCTACTATTGATCTTTTTTCTATTGAATCTTTAACTGATATCATAAGAAAACTGGAGAAGCAAGGTAAGGCTGCTGCTGATTCAAAAACATTAAAGCAAGATATAAATTATGTTTCAGATGTAATTAATGCCTGTGTAGCGCAGATAAAAAATGATTTTGCGCTGGCGTGAATTTTAATTTCTTGTTAGTATTTAGGTGATTAGAAGTTTGAATGTCTGTTATCATTTCCTGATAGAAAGATTCCCTTTTAAAGGAATATTTCCTGCATATAATACGCGTTCGCTTAGTCCTGGGAAAGAAAAATTCAAATAGAATTAAATCTCCACAAAAAATATTCTTACTATTTTTTGTAATTAAAACCTATTAACCTTTAAGCTGTAATAATCAAAATTCTTACTGATTGATATTATGTGCATTAGTATTTACTAATTATATTTCTGCTTATCAAAAAGCATCCGGTTTTTATCTCAGCCTTCAATCAAATTTTTTTAAATAATTATATTTACGTTTATAATTAATAATAAAAATATATAATGAAAATTGCTTTTTTTCTTTCTGCCGTATTACTTTTTATTTCAAAACTTTTTTCACAACAGCCGTTTAAAAATTTTACAGCTGTAGATTTTTCACATGTTGAAGTAACAGATCATTTCTGGAAACCTAAGATAGATCTGGTTGCAACTAAATCTTTAGAAGCTTGTATTTATCAAACAGAACTTGCTACGCCACGCATTCAGAATTTTATCAATGCTGC
>CAXSDU010000130.1:0-933 GCA_964236165.1 uncultured Parafilimonas sp.
CATGTTCAAGTATAATTTGGATTTTAAACCCGGAACAAAATTCAATTACGATAATTCAGGTTATTATTTGTTAGGATTAATCATTGAAAAAGTTACAGGTAAATCGTATGAGCAGAATATACACGACATAATTTTTACGCCGCTGCAAATGACTCATTCTTTGTTTGATTTTAAACATGCATTAGATACAAATATTGCAACAGGTTATAAAATATTGAATGATTCACAGCAGGTAATTGCACAACGCTGGGATTCAAGTGTTACTTATGCAGCCGGAGCGATCTGGAGCACAACCGGCGATATGTATAAATGGGCGCAGGCTGTTGCTAATAAAGAAATCATTTCTGCGGAATCGTGGGAGGCTGCTCTAACGCCGCATTTAGAACATTATGGTTACGGATGGTTTATTGATTCTTTGTATGGAAAAAAGAATATTGCACATGGCGGCGGCTTGCCTGGTTTTATGGCATATTTCTGTTATTATCCTGATGAAGATGCAGCTATAATATTATTGAATAATGAAGACTGGTATGATGAAAGTTTGAACGAAATCAATGCAAATCTTTCAGCCATTTTATTTAATAAACCTTATGAATTAATGCATACACATCCTGAAATAATATTGCCTGATTCTGTCTTAAAAAAATATGTTGGTGAATATGCATTTGATAAAAAACATCATGCTTTTGTTACGTTAGAAAATGATACTTTACAAATAGCAGCGCCTGCCGGAAATCTACCTAAATCTCCTTTGTTTGCAGAAAATGAAAACAATTTCTGGCTTAAAATTATTGATGCAAGAATTGAATTTATTAAAGATGAAAGTGGAAATGTTACGGGACTTATTTCCCATTACCTGGATAAAAATGATGTATGCAAAAAGATAAAATAAATTTATAAAGTATCAAATGAATTTATCAAACTTAAAACTAT
>CAXSDU010000130.1:943-9312 GCA_964236165.1 uncultured Parafilimonas sp.
TTTGTTTGCTGCCTGTACATAACCTTCTTTTGAAGAATAAAAACTTGAGTTTGTTATAAACAAAGAATTACCAAACTCTGTAATTTTCCATGTTGCACCTGTGTCTGTCGTTAGCCACATAACACCATCATAAGTTCCGAAATCTCCGCCGGAATAAGAACCGTAGCCAAACGCAACACATTCATTTTCGCTTATGGCATCAAGTGTCCACGGTCTGCGGGATGCATCATTCAATGATAACATCCAGTTATTGCCATTATCTTTTGTTGTATAGATTTTTTGATAATCTGCAATAAGATATCCATTGTTATTATTAAAAGTTATGTTGCTGGCATATAAAATATTATTTAAAGAATTTGTGAGGTGCCAGGAAATTCCATTATCAATACTTTGTGCCAGTTGATTACTTTGTGCAGTACAAAAGCCAATATCTTTATTAAATACTATTTTTATTAAGCTCACAGAAATATCACTTACATCAGTCCAATTTTCTCCAGCGTTTGTACTTTTAAATATCTGCGAATTTTTAGTTGTTTGGGTTAAATTACCTGCAGCAAACAATTCACCAGCTGAATTTGCAGCGATAGAAACAATTTCAATACCCGATTTTTTAAATATAATTCGCCATGTAACGCCGCCATCAATTGTTTTTAAAATAAATCCATCTGCAGTAATACAATCTGCATTATTACTGCAAAAATTTCCACCGCCAACTGCATAACCAACAGTAGAATTTATAAATAATATTTCTTTAAAAGGAATATTACCTGAATACTCCACTGTCCATGTAATTCCGGCATCAACAGTACGGTAAATTTTTCCATCTTCTGTTACTGCTATGCCTGTTGATGCATTAAAGAAATGTAAATCAGAAGCAATAAATGATGTTGTAGCTGCAAATTCAAGTTTAATATTTTCGTTTTCAAAAGGAATGGAATCTTTACCGGTTGGATTAACAGGTGAGCCATTATTTTTCTTGCAACCTGCAAATAATAATAAAATAAATATTGAGATTGTTAATGTTGAAAATAGCTTCATTCTATTTTTTTATTAATAACAACAATATTATTTTAAACGTTGTAAACTATATGTTACCAGTTATCAGATATAAATCAAAACCCAAATAAATTAACTGCGCTTTGGTAACATTATCATTCAAATTTGAAAAGTAGAAAAGTAACATTTTCAGTTTCTCTATCGTTATAACTAAAATCACTACAAAAAAATTTAACTGCATGAAATTTTGTGCTGCACTACTTATGTTTTTTTTAATGTTGTCTTTTTGCAGTATTGCACAAACATCTTCGCAAAGAGTTCTACAAGCAAAACGTACAACAGAAATTATAAAAATAGATGGAATTCTTAATGAACCTGCGTGGAAAAATGGTGCTGTAATGACCGACTTGATTGAGTTTAGACCAAAGGTTGGCAGAATAGAAGAACATGCTGATAGAACTATTTCTTATTTGATGTATAATGATGAAGGCATTTATTTTGGCGGCTTTTGCTATGAAAGAACAAAAGATAGCATTGCTACAGAACTTGCTGGTCGCGATGGTTTTGGTACAAACGATTATATAGGGTTGATATTTGATACATACAATGATAAGCTTAACGGCTTTGAATATTTTGTAACGCCGCTTAATGAACAGTGGGATGCAAAAATGAATCCGCCAACTCCTAATACAGATTCAGAAGATTTTACATGGAATTCTGTTTGGCAAAGTGATGCAGTAATTACAGATAGTGGCTGGAGTTTTGAAATGTTTATTCCGTTTTCCGCAATACGTTTTAGTAAAAAAGATGTGCAGGACTGGGGATTTAATATTACAAGACGCAGACGTAAAACAGAACAACAATATACATGGAATCCTGTTGATCCAAATGTAAATGGATTTCTTACACAGGAAGGATTATGGAAAGGTTTATCGAATATAAAACCACCGTTGCGTTTGCAATTATCTCCGTATTTATCTTTTTATGAAAATCATTACCCATACAATACACCCGGAATAAAAAACTGGAGTAACCAGGTAAACGGCGGCATGGACCTTAAATATGGAATTAACCAGGCATTTACTTTAGATGCTACACTAATACCGGATTTTGGCCAGGTGCAAAGCGATAACCAGGTTTTGAATCTTACACCGTTTGAAGTGAAGTATAATGAATACAGACCTTTTTTTACTGAAGGAACAGAGCTGTTTAATAAAGGAAATTTATTTTATTCGAGACGCATTGGCGGCCAACCCATTCACATGTATAATATATATAATGATACAGGCGCTAATGAAACGGTTATAAAAAATCCTACGGAATCTAAACTCATTAATGCAACAAAAATTTCGGGCAGAACAGAAAGCGGTTTAGGCATTGGAATATTAAACGCAGTAACATATGCGCAATATGCAACGCTTGAAAACACAGATACAAAAGAGCAAAGAAAATTACTTACTGACCCAATAACAAACTATAACATTATTGTGCTCGATCAAACATTAAAACATAATTCAAGTGTATCGTTTGTAAATACAGATGTATGGCGTTCGGGTTCTGATTATGATGCAAACGTTAGCGCCGGTTTGTTTGAACTGAATGATAAAAAAAATACCTATAATCTTGGTGGAAAATTCGCAGTGAGTAATCTTTTAGATTACCTGCCAGATCATAAAACGCAAACGGGTTTTAGCCATGAAGTACATTTAAATAAAACAAGCGGCAATTTTAATTTTCAATTTTCGCAGGAAAGAGTTGATGATAAATTCAGCAGCGATGACATGGGATATTTTACTAACAATAATTTTCTAAATCACTATGTGTATTTAGGTTATCACTGGATAAAGCCCCAAAACTGGTGAACAGAATTAACCTGAATTTTAATAATACGCTGAGTTATTTATCAAAAAAAATATCGCCAATAGATCAAACATATCAATATGATAAGATCAATATAAATGCAAATGTGCAAAGCAAAAAATTATGGTTTTTAGGTGCATTTGCCGGTTATAGTTTTAAGCAAAATGATTTTTATGAACCAAGGAATACAGGCTGGTTTTTTAAACATGGAGCAACAGTAGATTTAGAAACTTTTTTTGAAAGTAATGACAGCAAAAAATATACATATTCGTTTGATTTTCTAACCCGCACCGGCGTGCATTTTTATAATTATTTTTCTATGAATTTAATGTTGATGCACAGCTTCAGGTTTAATAATAAACTGTCGCTTTCGCAAAGCGTAAATTTTATACCGGGTTATAATGATGTTGGCTATACTTATATTAATGGCAGCAATAATATAAATTTTGCAAAACGCACTATTAATACCATTGAACATATTGTGAGTGCGAAATATAATTTCACCAATAAAATGGGCATTACGTGCAGAGTCCGGCATTATGTAAGCAGTGTTGATAATAAAGACTTTTATTTATTGCAACATGATGGCAGCTTGCTTGCGAACGCTGGTTTTCATCCTGATGCAAACCAGAACGTAAATTATTTTAATGTTGATATGGTTTATACATGGGAATTTGCCCCCGGAAGTTTTTTAAATATTGTATGGAAAAATGCAGCGCAGGATTTTAATAATCGTGTTCAAAAAGAATATTTCAAAAATTTAAGTAACACATTAAGCGAAAACAGTAACAATAATTTTTCAATAAAAATTATTTATTTCTTAGACTATCTTAAGTTTAAAAACAGCCTGCACAAAAATTCTTGATTCCCTGCAGGCTTAACCTAAAATAATAAAGTGTTATAGTTGAGTTTTAATGTATAATAAATCATACAATATAATTATTAATTCACTGTAACTTTTGCCGTCATGCTTGGGTGAATTGTACAATGATAAGTATATGTGCCTTTAATAGAAAATACATGCGTGAATGTAGCGCCCGGTGCAACATTTCCACTGGTAAAACTGTTATAATCTGCTGTTACAGTATGTGTGGTAGCATCATTATTCGTCCATGTTACTGTTGTACCTGCAGTAACTGTTAGTGCACTTGAGGAGAATGCAAAATTGGCAATTGAAACGCTGTTGCCGCCGTCATTATTATTTCCGCCACCGTTATTACTGTTGCTGCCGCTTTTACTGCAAGCGAATAAAACAATAATTGCAACACTAATTACTGATGCGAATAAAACTGCTGGTTTTATAATTTTATTTTTCATAAATATGTTTGAATTAAAAACCATTGTTTGAAATAAATGGTTGCCTCTAATATTTATGTAACCTTTAAAAAACTTAAAGTGTTATATCACGAACAAGTATTCTTTTAAAATTTTTAAGACTGTTTTTCTATTAAATATTTCCAATAACGTTTTGGCATATGCTGAATGTGCAGTTTCATATTTTTTCTTGCTTTAATATTTACATTGCTAAAATAAGTTTGCCATAACGATTGATATAAATCTTCTTTATCATCCTGAATTGTTTGCAAAGAAGTTTTGTTGTGAAAATCTTTATCAAAATTTATATTTACTTCGCTCACTGTTTGCTTGTCATAATACAAACCATATTTTCTTCGCACATCATATATCAGCCAATTCTGATCTACATAACGATCTTTAAAATGTTTTACAATTAAAGGCAACACATTAAAATCAGGTTGCACAATCGCATAATATAATTCATCTTTTGTTTTTTGAAAACGTATAAAAGCTTTCATGCGATGTTTTTCACGATCCACTTTTTTTGCTGTTTGATTAATCATTAAAACATCAGCATTTCCAAAATTTCTTTCAACAGAATTTGTTGATTGAATTATATATTGAATGTAATGCAACAAAATATTTTCTATTCCGGGCAATTCTGATAAAAATGCTTTATATACATTTCTAAATTCAAGTGGTGTAATTTTTTGTTGAAGCGATTTTATAACTCTTAACGCTTTTTCTTTATTATCGTGAACAATATGTGTTTCTGCAAATAAACTCGCATTTGATAAAACTTCTTTCCGAATATCTGCATGTTTAAATTTGTATTCATATACTTCAAATACAGCTGTGAAAAAATTATCAAATGAACCATTATAAATTACAGGTTGCATGAAATAACTTAAAACATTTTTAGTTGCTCACTAAAATTCGGCTTGTATTTACTATTGCCTTCATTTAAAATAAATTCTTTTATCTGCATAGGTTGATAATCTTTTAAATATTGTACATCTGTTGTAGTAATAAAATATTTTGCGCGGTTTAAAGCAATACCGATTTTTTTTAAATTATCTGTGCTGAGTTTATTAAACTTTCTTGCTGCGCAGATTTTTTGTGCCGATTGAATGCCGATGCCCGGCACACGCATTATCATTTTGTAATCAGCTTTATTTACATCCAGCGGAAACAACTGCAGATTGCGCAAAGCCCAACTCAATTTTGGGTCAATTTGCATATCTAATAATGGATTTTCAATTGAAATAATTTCATTAATATCGAAATGATAAAAACGCATTAACCAGTCTGCCTGGTATAAGCGATTTTCACGGATCATCGGCACCGGTGTTCCAATTGCAGGTAAACGGTTATCATTACTTACCGGCACATAACCCGAATAGTAAACTCTTCTTAAATGAAATTTTTTATAAAAGAAATGCGACATATACAAAATCTGCAAATCAGTTTCAGGTGAAGCTCCTATAACCATTTGTGTGCTTTGACCGGCAGGTGCAAACATTGGCACTTTCTTAAATAATTTTTTTTCTTCACGATTTTGAATGATGGCTTTATCCAAATATTTCATTGGCTTTAGCATATCATCACGATTTTTATCAGGCGCTAATAGTTTCAAACTTTCTTTCGTAGGCATTTCAACATTCACACTTAAACGATCGGCATACAATGCCGCTTCTTTCATCAGTTCATCACTGGCACCGGGAATTGTTTTTAAATGTATATATCCGTTAAACTTATGTTCTGTGCGCAGCTTCTTTGCAACAAGCACCAAACGCTCCATTGTATAATCAGCATTTTTAAAAATACCCGAGCTTAAAAACAAACCTTCAATATAATTACGGCGATAAAAATTTATGGTAAGATCAACAACTTCCTGTACAGTAAAAGCAGCACGTTTTATATCATTACTTTTTCGGCTAACACAATAAGCACAATCATAAATACAAACATTGGTGAATAGAATTTTTAAGAGACTCACACACCTTCCATCTTCTGTATAAGCATGACAAATACCATTACTTGCATTGCCAATTCCCCCGTTATCATTTTTTCTTTTGCTTCCGCTGCTGGCGCAACTAACATCGTATTTTGCTGCATCCGCAAGTATGGAAAGTTTCTCATTAATTCTGTCACTCGTCATAAATTAAATTTATTACTCAAAATTATAGTTTAAAATTACTAAATTATTTGGTATTTGTAAAACAAGAAATTTTAAAAATTGTTTATTGATTTGAATAAATCCAAAGCGCTGCCAACGTTAATAGCAATGCCGGAATCATAACAATAATGCCGATTTTTAAAAAACGCCACGTGCTTACTTCGTGTTTTTCGCGCCGTAAAGCCACTAACCAAAGTATTGTGGCAAGCGAGCCGGTAACAGATAAATTCGGGCCTAAATCAACTCCAATTAAAACAGCATTTTTTATAATAAAAGGAATAGTTGCTATTTGCAAAGCGCTGCCGGCAATTAAACCTGAAGGCAAATTATTAGTAAGATTACTGGCAAATGCAATTCCAAGCCCGCTGCTCCACACAGTTTGATTGAGTGCAGTTTTTGAATAATGTGTGAGCAAATCACTAATATTATTTATTAAACCGGTTTTACCCAATGCTTCAACAATAATAAATAAACCGGCAACCAGCGGCAACACGCTCCATGAAACACCTTTGATTATTTTGATAGGTGTTTTGTGTGCAATTATTAGAACAATAAGTGAAGTAATAATACCGGTTATAGCTGTAGGCAAACCAAGTTGCACATTTAGTGCAGAAGCAATCAACAAAACAACGGCGGCAGTTGTAATGCCCCATGCTGCTGCTTTTCCGCCTTTGGATAATTTCGGCACTTCAATTTCAAATTCAATTTGCTGATGTAAAAACTTTTTTTGCGAGAGATACAGCATTAAATAAGTAATACTAATTGAAATTAAAGAAGGCAAAATAAAATGGCCTAACCATGTAAACAAAGGCGGCATTTGTTTACCATAAATTACAAGATTTGCAGGATTGGAAATTGGTAATACAAACGATGCAGCATTTGCAATAAAAGCACATATAAAAAGATACGGCAACGGCTGTTTTACTTTTGCAGCTTTCATTGCGGCTGCAACTGCAGGCGTTAGCACAACAGCCGTTGCATCGTTCGATAGGAAAATTGTTACAACTGTTCCAACCAAGTAAATTAATATAAATAATCTTGCAGAAGAACCTTTTGAAAAACGTGTTGCCAACGCAGCCAGCCAATCAAATAATTTTTCTTCCCGCGCAGTTTCTGCTAATAACATCATACCTGTAAGAAAAAAATAAACGTCAGTGCCTTTTGCAATTCCTGTGTACGCTTCTGCCGGAGAAATTAGTTGAGTAACAATTAAAATAACTGCGCCGCAAACTGCCCATATTGCTTCAGGTAATTTAAATGGCCGGATAATTACAAAAGCAGTTGTTATAATAGCAATAAGCCAGATTGCAGTGATATGATTCATTTATAAAGCAGTGAAATTACTATTTAATGAATTGGTTCTGCGTTGCGATGGGTTCCGAGTTATGCGTTAAATCCATTCTTCGGCTAAGTATAAATTGTTTTTTATAATAAACAATTTATGTATCTGAAAAAATAAAATTCGTGTGAGAATAATTGTAAGATTGAAATAATATTAATGAAACCAGAAAGATGAAATAAAGGTTTATAAAAAAGAAGATTTTTCTATAGCCGGTTTTTGTACTTTGTAGTATTACAAATGCGGATGCTATTCCCTTTTACATATATGTGCAATTAAGAAATTACATTTTACATAAGATTGCATGTTGATATAATGTTCCACTTTCTTGAATCATGTTGTAGTAAATAAAATGCACCTACTTCTAAAGTGCTTGAGAGGTATGCTCTTTAATAATTTAAAGTTTATTTAGTAAAATAAAACTTATCTTGATTATTCAAGAATATGCTAGAAACATCCTCGACAGATAAGCCTAATTTATTTAAAAAAACAAAAATTAATAACCCTCTTATTTTATAAGCCATTGTGATAAGCTGTAAATTATCAATATTAGGCTTGTTACGCGAATCATAGTGTGTGTAATAATTCCTGATGTTTATTACAAATGATACAAAACTCTTTTGCTTTTCAAATTCGTCAAGATAAAATAATTTTAAAACATCGTTAGAAACTATGCTTATAAGGTATTTTAATCTTGCT
>CAXSDU010000131.1:0-9076 GCA_964236165.1 uncultured Parafilimonas sp.
ATAAAAGCTGTAATTGCTGTGCCGTGTAACATTAGTATTGCTTTTTGTTTGGGATGGCTTATCACCAGGCTGCCTGTTGCAAAAAATATTGTGTAGCTGTGTAAGCGTGAAGATGAAGACTACGGGTAACCCGACAACAAAGCGGAAAGCAGTTATTGAATTGATGGACTTTTGCAGTATTGAAAATGTAAAAATTATTTGGTTGTTATCACAGAATCTGCTGCGATAGAAGAATAAGATTAATTGAAATATTTCATTGCAACCTGACCAATCCATTTACCCATGTTTACCGGTACAGCATTTCCAATTAGTTTGTAAGAACTTCTCTTATTTTCAAAATAAAAATCGTCAGGAAAGCCTTGCAATCTTGCATACTCTCTTATTGAAAATGGTCTCATACCATATTTTGATTTTTTATCTATTACTAACCTTGTACTTAAATCTTTTGCATAATGCGCAACACAAGTTGGAGCAACAGCGTCAGATTTGTCTGAATCAACAATAATGGGCAATCTCGATACTTGCCTTCAATTCTTTTTATTACGTAGGCTGGCATGTCAACATTAGGATTTTTTTCGAGTATGTCTTTTAATTTTGGGCGGTTAAGTATAACGTTTGGTGCTGAAATATTATATAATTTTCTTGTTCCAATTAATATCAATCTCTTTCTTTTTTGTGGCAGCCAATTCAATGCATCAACCGGACAAAATACATGCACATAATAATCAGGTAACTTGGTCATAGCTTCCATTACAACTTTAAATTTCTTCATGCCCGGTACATTTTCAACAATATACATCTCAGGTTTCTCAATAGCTATATGCCTAAAGAAATGAAGGAACAAATCATCACCAGTTCTTGTGCCGTGTATATCTGCAATAGGTGAATATTTTGTACACGGATAAGTGCCGATGAGTATATCAGACTTTGGTTGCTCTAATACAGTTTTATCTTTTATATCAGCTATAAGAATTGTATGTGAAAAATAATGAGAATTTATTTTCATGCAAGCTGTTGCTTCTACATCTAAGTCAAGCAACTGAATAATATTTACACCAGCTTGCAGCATTCCTAATTCCATGCCGCCGCATCCTGAAAAATATCCTTTGGCTGTTGGCTTATACATTTATTTTTCAGTAAACTTATTACTGTTTGAATATAATTACTGTGCACTTTAAGTCACTTATAAAACTTGTGAATAATTTTATTTAATAAGTGCATTACCCAATAGCCATCTTCGCAATGTCTTTCCATATATAAGGAGGCATAGGTTCATTAAGTTCCCATTTTATATTCATGGGCTTTGAACCTGAATGTTCAATTAATTTTCCATCACCAAGAAAAACATATGACATGGTGTTGCCATATTCATCAGTATTTTTTTCTCTAACAAGAAGCAATATAGTTTTTCCCTTTTCTTTATGCTGTATATATGTTAGACCTCTACCTATTTCTGGTCTTGCAGCATTTTGAGTTTGCCAATGAAATAACGTGTCACTAATTGCGTAATCTTGGTAGAGATTTGAAGGCGAGAAATCTTTTTCTGATTTGATTAAGTCAATAAATAATAATTCTATTTTTAGGTTTTTGTTTTCTGCGACTCCTTCTCTGTTTGATGATTTTTTTTCGAAAGTGCTAAAACCGAAAGCTGCTAAAATTTGTTCTCTTGTGTATCTACTATGAACTTTCAAAGGTTGAACAAAACGTAAAGGAATTTCTTTTTCCAGAAAATCAATCTTATCAATTAATATTTCAAGAACTTCAATAATCTCATCTATTAGTACTTTATTCTTGCCTATAGTTTGAATGCTTCTTTCAAGTGAAATAAAGCCATTTTCAAATTGCCAGATATCATAGTGCAGCATTAAACACATTAATCTTTCTTCCTCATTAAATTCATCCAAGCTAACATTGAATTTCTTCTTTGCTAAAGATAAAACAAATTGAAAATAGGAATTTGAAACACATGACAGCCATTTTTTACTTATTGCTCTATAGATTTCATTTTCATTTACAGAAGGAAAATCTTCAATTTGATTTGCCAATGCACATAAGCGTTTCCAACTTCCCTTTTTATAAATCAATTGAAGTGGAAGATGATTAAAGTTTGAAAAGTTTTTTAATGTAAGTGGAAGGTTAGTTTGATGTTTAAAATTTCTAATCTTGTTTAGAATTTGATTCTTGTTTAAAGACGTTGCTTTTCTAACATTATTAAGAATGAAATCCTTTGCCTTTCTTTCAAGTATAATTGCGCAGCCTAAAGGTAAATGTGGAAACTCATCTTCAATTTCTTTTTGAATTGATGTATTTGTTTTACCAACAAGGGCTCTAAATTTTCCTTCAAAATCATATTCTGCATTTGAATTTCCTACGAAATCCAAAACTGTCAAGCAATCTTTTTCTTCAGCTAATCTTAATCCTCTACCAAGTTGTTGAAGAAATACGGTTAAACTTTCTGTTGGTCTTAAAAATAAAACAGTATCGATTTCAGGGATGTCAACACCTTCATTAAATATATCTACTACAAAAAGGTAATTAATTGTCTTATGAAGAAATGAATCTTTAATATCCTTTCTTAATTCGTCTCTTTTACTAACCAAATAATCAGCTTTTAACCCAGCTAATGAAAATTTTTCTGCCATATATTGAGCGTGTTCTTGCGTAACGCAAAAACATAAAGCTCGTACGTCATGTATATTTTTTAGATACTTATTAAGGTTAGTAATGATTTCTGCAACCCTTCTATCATTTTGTGTGTATATTTTAGATAATTCGCTAGGTAAATACTTTCCATTCTTCCAAGTGAGGTTTGATAAATCAACACTATCAGTAATTCCGAAATATTGAAATGGACAAAGAAGCCTTCTGTTTAATGCTTCTGGTAAACGAATTTCAGCTGCAATAACATTTTCAAAATCTTCTAAAATGTCAATACCATCCATTCTTTCAGGAGTGGCAGTTAAGCCTAAAAGTATTTTGGGCGTAAAAAGATGTATGAAGTCTCTATAACTGTTAGCTGGAATATGATGTGCTTCATCTACAACAATAAAATCGTAAAATGTTTTTGAAAGTTTCAATAGTTCTATTCTGTTATTGAGAGTTTGAACTGAAGCAAATACATAATTATATGTTTGGGGTTCTATACCATCAACCCACAATTCGCCAAAATTGTTATCTTTCAATATACCTCTAAAAGTTGCTAAAGCTTGCTGCAATATTTCTTTTCTATGTGCAACAAAAAGCAGTTTAGCGCTTACATTTTGTTTTTTAAAATTTTTATAATCGAAAGCTGAAATAACAGTCTTACCAGTTCCAGTTGCAGCAACTATAAGATTTTTATTTCGATGATGAACTATTCTTTCAGTTTCTAATTTTTCAAGAATTTCATCTTGAAAAGGAAATGGTTTTATGTCAAAATAAATAGCATAGTTATCTCTTTCTCTATTTTTTTCTTTTCCAAGAGCTAATCTCAGCTTCTCTATATCTTTTGTTTTATCAAATATTTCGAATTCCTTATCCTGCCAATATGTATCAAACGTTTTTTGAAATTTATCAATAATGTGTGCGACTTCTTTTGTAGTTATTTTTATGTTCCATTCTAATCCATTTGTCAATGCTGAACGAGAAATGTTTGATGAACCAATATATCCAGTATTGAAACCAGAATCCCTAACAAATAAATACGCTTTTGCATGTAACCTTTCGTTATCAGTATTATAAGAAACTTTTATTTCTGTGTTTCGTAAGCAAGAGAGATATTCAATTGCTTTCAAATCTGTAGCGCCTAAATAAGACGTTGTAATTATTTTAAGCTTTCCGCCATTATCTGTAAACTCTTTTAATTCCTTTTCAAAAATTCTAATACCTGTCCATTTAATGAAGGACACTAAAAAATTTATTTCATTTGAAGAAAGTATCTCTTTTCTGATTTCACTTTCTAAAGAAATGCCTGAATTATTACCTGTAAACAGTTCGCTTTGTGCTAGGCGCGTATAAGGAGTGATTTCTTTTAAATGTTTTTCAAAATCTGCAAAGCTTGCATCAACTTTTTTAAAGACAGCTGATAATATTTTTGCTTCTGTTGAAATTAAATCATCATTAAAATCTTCATCTTTTAATTCGTCTCTTAAAAGAAAAATTAGTTTATTAGATAATTCAATTTGCTTTTCGATACTATTTTCTCCAACAATTATATTTAACGCAAAACGAATAACATCACTTAAATATGTTGAAATGATTTTTGCCGCTTCAATTTTGTCAATTGAAACTTGCTTGATATAAAATGATTCTTTATCTAATTCATTAAGCTTAGATTCGACTAGTTTATTTATTAGTTGTTCATAAAGCCCGTCTTTAAACATTATTAAATATAGTTTGGTATTTGTATTTAATGAAGCTCAATTTAAATAGCCATGTATAAAAATTACAGTTTTATATTTTGGTAGTACAATATCAGGTTTGCCGGGCAGTGTTTTATCGTGCAGTTTATACCGAAATCCATTGGCATGTAAAAAACGCCGCACTAACATCTCCGGCTTCGTATCCTTGCCTTTAATGCGGCTCATGTTGTAGCTGCGTGTTGCCTTATCATGTACGTCTGTCATTGGGCTAAATTAAAGGGTTAATGAAAGAATAATTAAGGATAATCTTCAGGCAAAAAGGCAATTTTTGTACAACACTTACATAATGCCTTTTTATGCCCAGCATTGTCTCATCTTATCGAACAATAGTTTAAAGTAAACCAAATACTTTTAAACTATGTTGTAAATATGATGGAATTTAATGCTGCGTTTTCTTACAATTTTTTTTTAAATACTATAACAGGCACAGCACCTGTTATAGTATTGACTTCACAAAGCACTGATAAGTTACGTTGAGTTGCAAAATGCCGGACACTGCAGGGACAGTAATAAATACTATTAAGAATTAAGTATCAGGATTAGTTGATTGTTTTAATTTATTTATTATTCAATCAACGTTCAGACTTTTACTCTTTTCCATTTACCTTTTTTAAAAAAATAATAACCAACAATTGTTACAACTGTATTTGCAACAGGTATGGAAATAAATGCGCCTAACGGACCCAATTTAAAATATATCACCAATAAATATGCAAATGGTATTTGAAAAATCCAGAAGCAAAAAAGATTGATCCATGTTGGTGTCCATGTATCGCCTGAACCATTAAATGCACTCGTCATCACCATTCCAATCCCATAAAAAATATATCCTGTTGTTATGATGCGCAACGCCTGCACTGCAATAGCTTTTACATCTGCATCACTGGTAAAAAAAGAAATAATTGGTGATGCGCCTGCAAGAAAAATAGTGGAAACAATTCCCATAAATATCGCATTATACTTTGCTGTTTTTAATACAGATTCTTCGGCGCGTTCAGGTTGATTCGCACCTAAATTTTGACCAACCAATGTTGCGGCTGCATTACTCATTCCCCATGCAGGAAGAATAAAAAATATTACCACGCGTATAGCTGTTTGATATCCTGCCGACGCAACGCTTTGTCCTGTTTCTGCAACTAATCTTGCCAACACAATCCAACTGCATGAACCAATAATAAATTGCAATGTTGCAGGTGATGAAATATTTATAAGTGATTTAATAATTGACCAATCTATCTTCAAATGCTTACGCAGTATTTTAATGCTTGCTTTGCCTTTGAATAAATGATAAAGCTGATAACAAACGCCAATTCCTCTGCCGGTTGTTGTTGCCATTGCTGCACCGGTTAAACCGAATGCAGGAATGGGTCCTAATCCGCGTATAAATATTGGACAGAGAATAATGTTGCAGATGTTTGCCAGCCACAAACTTTTCATTGCCATTGATGCATCACCTGCACCGCGAAATATTCCGTTGATAAGAAAGAGCATCATGATTACCACACTTCCGCCCATATCAATTCTTGTATAAGTTGTGCCCATTGCTATAGTTTCGGGTTCTGCACCCATCAATCGTAAAATATCAGGCGCAAACACAACACCTGCTACACTTATGATAATGGTTATTGCAATTGCCAGCCATATTGCCTGCATAGCTGAATGTGCCGCTTCATCTTTATTTTTTTCACCCACACGTCTTGCTACCATTGCTGCTGCAGCCATACTCATTCCAATTGCTACGGAATAAATAATGGAGAGCACCGATTCTGTTAAGCTTACAGTTTGTATAGTATGCCTGGCGCCTGGTAAGTGACCAACAAAGAAAAGATCTACAAGTGCAAACACACTTTCCATGCACATTTCAAGTATCATTGGAATTGCCAGCATGATAATTGCTTTTCGAATGCTTCCTTTTGTATAATCCATTTCAATTCCCTTAATCGCCTGCGCAATTAAAGAGAAAGCTCCGCCAAGTTTATATATTGATTGTTTCGTCGTCATTGTTTTGATTTTAAAATTTACACGTATTCTTAATAACCGCGGAGATGGTATAAATAAAAACCCCCGCTATGCGGGGGAGTATAAATCAGTTAGTAACAGTTGTTAGTTAGTTAACGGTTGTAATGCGCCCCGCAATATGTATCGTCATTCACTACGAGAAAAATTCCCCGCGGTTTCATGAATAAATATGTGCGTTGCTTTTTCACTGTTATAAAAATTTGTGGTGCAAATCTGTACTTATTTTTTATATCAACAAAATTTAATTTAAGATTTTTTAAAACAAATTATTTTGATTTGATAAAGAAAACTTTTAAAGCTTTTATTTAGAAGTAGTAACTAATGTTCTTTATCTTATCTGCTTTTCTTTACTCAAAAATCAATTCTGTCTTTTTCGCTTCGCGGGATTATTTTTGCGGCCTAAATTTTATGTATGCGACAAATTGCTTTTCGCGAAGCTTTACGTGAAGCGATGAATGAAGAGATGAGAAGAGATAATCGTGTTTTTTTAATGGGGGAAGAAGTAGCTGAATATAATGGTGCTTATAAAGTAAGCCAGGGAATGCTTGCTGAATTTGGTCCAAAGCGCGTAATTGATACACCCATTTCTGAATTAGGTTTTACAGGCATTGGTGTTGGTGCAGCACAAAATGGCTTACGCCCGGTTATTGAATATATGACGTGGAATTTTGCAGTACTTGCATTGGATTCTATTTTAAACACTGCTTCAAAAATGCTGGCGATGAGTGGTGGTCAGCTTGGTTGCCCGATTGTATTACGTGGTCCAAATGGAAGTGCAGGTCAGTTAGGTGCACAGCATTCAACAGCATTTGAAAATATGTATGCAAATATTCCGGGATTAAAAGTGGTGTCTGTGTCTAATGGTTATGATGGAAAAGGTTTGCTGAAACAGGCAATACGTTATGAAGAAGATCCGGTAATTTTTATGGAGAGTGAAGTAATGTATGGGGATAAAAGCGAAGTGCCGGAAGAAGAATATTATATTGAATTAGGTAAAGCTGATGTAAAAAAAGAAGGTAAAGATGTTACGATTGTTTCTTTTAATAAATTGATGAAAGTCGCATTAAGCGCCGCCGCCGAATTAGAGAAAGAAGATATAAATGCTGAAGTAATTGATCTGCGTTCAATTCGTCCGTTAGACTGGATGACTGTTTTGGAAAGTGTAAAGAAAACAAACCGTTTAGTAATAGTTGCTGAAGAATGGCCTATGTGTGGCGTGGCAAGTGAGCTTGCTTATCGCATACAAAAAGAAGGCTTCGATTATTTAGATGCACCTGTGCGCCGCATAACAAGTGCTGATGCGCCGATGCATTATGCACCTAATCTTGTTGCTGCATATCTTCCTGATGTTCCAAAAACAGTAAAGTTGGTAAAGGAAGTTATGTATATGAAAAAATAGATTATAGCCAATAGATCATAGCTTATAGTTCATGGTAAAATTATTTATTAATAAAGCTCTTTCTTTCTATGAACTATTAACTAGGAACCATAAGCAAACAGTATTAAAGCTGTTCTTACTTTTCATTTTTCACCTTTTTATATTCGCCTCTCTTTCTGCACAAAAAGATTCTGTAAAATTTCTTACTGATACAACTACGCTTGAAACCGTTACTGTAACTGCATTTGGCAGTAATGCAAAATGGAAAGATGCGCCGGCAGCAATAGCATTAATCAATCAGCAACAATTACAACGCTTTGATAATAAAACTTTAGTTCCTGTTTTAAATACAGTTGCCGGCGTACGCATGGAAGAAAGAAGTCCCGGCAGTTATCGTTTATCTATTCGCGGCAGTTTAATACGTTCTCCTTTTGGTGTTAGAAATATAAGAGTTTACTGGAATAATATTCCGCTTACAGATGCCGGCGGAAATACTTATTTAAACTTAGTTGATATTAATCAACTGCAATCAATAGAAATTATAAAAGGACCAGCATCGAGTATGTATGGCGCAAATACAGGTGGCGCATTATTATTAAAATCAGATCCATCAGCCATCAATCAGAAAAATATTTTTCATGCAGGTGTTGAAACCGGTTCTTATAATTTGTTGAATGAACAAACTGGATGGAATCATCATACAAAAAATTTATCTTTTAATATTCAACAAAGCCATTTGCAAAATAATGGATATCGCCGGCAAAGTGCTTTAAGACGCGATAATATTTTCGGTAATTTAAAATGGAATATCAATACGAACGAAGAACTATCTGCTTTGTTATTCTATTCTAATTTGCATTACGAAACACCGGGCGGCATCACCAAACAACAATTTGATTCTTTACCAACTTTAGCAAGATTGCCAACATCAACATTGCCTGGCGCTGTTGAACAAAATGCCGGTGTTTATAATAAAACAGGATTTGCCGGATTCAATTTAAAATCTACGTTCAGTAATTTATGGAGTAATTCAACTTCGGTTACTGTTAATCATACCGATTTTAAAAATCCTTTCATTACCAATTATGAACATAGAGATGAATTAAATTATGGTGCGAGATCTGTTTTTGAAATGAATGCTTTAAAACTGCAGTGGCTTACCGGCGCGGAATGGCAACAGAATATTTCGCACATAAATAATTATGATAACAACGCAGGCATTGCAGGTAATTTAATGTATGATGATGCTGTGCATGTGCAGCAATATTTTTTATTTACA
>CAXSDU010000132.1:0-9062 GCA_964236165.1 uncultured Parafilimonas sp.
TTTCATATGGCAAGCAATCGTTAGAGGCCGTTCCGTTTCCACGGAAGGGCTTTTTCTTTTAGAAACATTTCAAAAAAAATTTTTTTGCTAAATGCTTAATTATACTTTTGATTTTTATGACAGCATTTGACGCATACACTTTTTGTTTTTTCTTTTATTTTAAAAATGAACCGGGTAAGCGTTTGTAAAATTATAAAACATTCAATGCCCGGTTAACAGCCGGGTTTTTTTATATATGGATATGAAAGTTTCAATACAAGGTTACGAAGGCAGTTTCCATCAAATGGCAGCCATGAAATTTTTTGGAAAGCAAACAAGCATTTTGCCTTGTGCAACTTTTAATGAAGTAATAAAAGCTGCTCTGTCAAAGGAATCAGATGCTGGTATTATGGCTATAGAAAATTCAATTGCAGGCAGCATTCTTCCAAATTACAATTTGCTGCAAAAAAGTAATCTTACAATTACAGGAGAAATTTATTTACAGATAGGGCAGAACCTTCTTGTAAATAATGATGTTGCGTTAACTGATATTAAAGAAGTGCATTCGCATCCTATGGCGTTACAGCAATGTTTGGTGTATCTTGAAAAATATAATTGGAAACTTATAGAAACAGAGGACACAGCTTTAAGCGCAAAACATATTCATCAGCATAAAAGCAAACACATTGCTGCCATAGCCAGTAAACTTTCTGCTGAGTTATTTGATTTGAAAATTATTGCGCCTAACATTCACACAATGAAAAATAATTATACAAGATTTCTTGTATTGCAACATGCAAATGATGCGCTACCAATTACTGAAACAAATAAGGCTTCTGTAAATTTTCATACAGATCATTCCAAAGGCAGCCTTGCAAAAGTGCTTACACAAATTGCCGAAGCGGATGTAAATTTAAGTAAGCTGCAAAGTTTTCCCATACCAGGTAGTAATTTTAAATATAGTTTTCATGCAGATCTTGAGTTTAATAATCTATCGCATTTTGAAGCTGTAATAGAAAAAATGAAAGCTATTACAGCCTATTTAAAAATTTATGGCATTTACAAAAACGGTAAACTGAAATAGAATCTTGTATGATTGAAACTTCAAAACGTTTAGAAGGTGTTGGTGAATATTATTTCTCTAAAAAGCTTAGAGAAATTGATGAATTAAATAAACAGGGAAAAAATATTATCAGCCTTGGCATTGGCAGTCCTGATTTACCGCCGCATGCAGACGTAATAAAAGTTTTGCAGGAAGAAAGTGCAAAACCAAATGTTCACGCTTATCAATCTTATAAGGGATCACCTGTTTTGCGCAATGCGTTTGCTTCGTGGTATAAAAAATACTACAATGTTGATTTGAATGCAGACACAGAAATTCTGCCGCTTATTGGCAGCAAAGAAGGCATAATGCACATCTGCATGACTTATTTAAATATTGATGATAAAGTATTGGTTCCAAATCCAGGTTATCCAACTTATAAAAGTGCAGTTACATTAGCCGGTGGTATTTGTGTTGATTATAATCTTGAAGAGAAAAATGATTTCTATCCTGATTTTAATGCGTTAGAAAAGATGGATTTATCTGATATAAAAATGATGTGGGTAAATTATCCGCAAATGCCAACCGGCAAAGCAGCATCAAACAAAATATTTAAACAAATAATTGAGTTTGGAAAGAAGCATGATATTTTAATCTGTCATGATAATCCTTATAGTTTTATTTTAAACGATAAACCGCAAAGTATTTTACAAATTGATGGCGCAATAGAAGTAGCAATCGAGTTGAATTCTCTTAGTAAATCGCACAGTATGGCTGGCTGGCGCGTTGGTGTTTTGTGTGCAAATGAAAAAAGAATAAATGAAGTATTGCGTTTTAAAAGTAATATGGATAGTGGTATGTTTCTTCCAGTGCAACTTGCAGCAGCAAAAGCATTATCGCTTAATGAAAACTGGTATAATTACATCAATGAAATTTATAGAGAAAGAAGAGAAAATGTTTATGCGTTATTAAATACATTAAACTGTACTTATTCAACAGAACAAAACGGATTATTTGTTTGGGCAAAAATTCCATTCACCTATAAAAATGCTTATGATTTTAGTGATGAAATTTTGTATAACAGCAATGTATTTGTAACGCCCGGCGGTATTTTTGGCACTAATGGTGATGCATATATAAGAATAAGCTTGTGTGCAGCGAAAGAAAAAATTAAAGAAGCAATTTCAAGAATAAAAAGCTTTAAGCGGAGTTGAAATTTTAATAACTTTTTTGATGAATACAATTCAGAACGATACGGAAAGCCCCAGTTTTAAAAAATTAAATACCGTAACTATTGTTGGTGTAGGATTAATAAGCGGCTCATTTGCATTAGGGTTAAAAGAGAAAAATCTTGCTAATCATATAATTGGTGTGAGTAAAACTGAAGCCAGTGCAAAAAAAGCAATAGAGCTTGGATTGGTTGATGAGATATTGCCGCTTGATGAAGCCGTTAAAAAGAGTGATCTTATATATATAGCTATTCCCGTAGATGTTACTATTCCTGTAATGCATCAGATACTTAATCTGGTAAATGACGAACAAATTATTACAGATGCCGGATCAACCAAATATGCTTTAAGCAAGGCGGTTGAAAATCATCCCATGCGTAAAACTTTTGTTTCATCGCATCCTATGTGGGGTACTGAATTTAGTGGTCCTGAAGCAGCCGTAAAAAATGCTTTTGCAGGAAGAGTTTGCGTTATATGTGATAAAGAAAAATCAGACGTCCGGGCTGTACAAACAGTTGAATATTTATATCGTCAGTTAGGAATGAACATCGTTTATATGAATGCCGAAAATCATGATATACATGCCGCATATGTAAGCCATATTTCACATATAACTTCTTTCGCACTTGCCAATACAGTTTTAGAAAAAGAAAAAGAAGAAGAAGCCATATTTGAATTATCCGGAGGTGGTTTTGAAAGCACGGTACGTTTGGCAAAAAGTAGCGCTTCTATGTGGGTTCCGGTATTTATGCAAAACAGGGAAAATGTATTGGATGTTTTAAATGAACACATCACTCAGTTACGAAAATTTAAAGCAAGTCTTGAAAAAGAAAATGTAAGTTTTCTGGTTGAGTTAATTGAGAATGCAAACAAGATTAAAAGAATTATCAAATAAAACTTTTTGGTAATTATAAAAAAAATGCCTTTGTAAACCGAAGGCATTTTTTTATAATATAAAATTGTTGCTGCTTAAAATCGAAATGTAAGTCCGCCACTTGCTATATATCTCCCGTAACCTGCTTCAATAAAAAATCCTGCATTGGGCGACATATTAAATCTTGCGCCAATTGAAACCTGGTAGGCAAGATCAGTTAAATTATTTTCGCCAACAATTGCTTTACTACCATCAGGATATGTGTAATTTTCATTTCTTGTGTTTATGCCAATTGCTGTGCGTATATAAGGGCTAACGGTTTCGTAGCTTGGAAAATAAGTCATCATATTTAATAAAACACTCCAGCTTTTAATATCACCATTAAAAGAAGGAATATTATTATTGGAACTAAAATCATAATATGGAACACTCACTTTTCCATATGTGCCGATAACTCCAATGCTGTTATACTTGCTGAATTGAAAATCTAAAGCGCCTGTAATTGGTCCTGTTTGTTTAAAAGAATTTCCTTCATAGGCATTTACGGCACCATTAAACTGGCTGGGAAAATAATTTTTATCAAGATTTGGATAGCCATAACCAAAACTAAGGTTTACAGTGGGATGATATGTTTGCTGTTTTTGCCGCGGATAACGTTGGTACCTTTGCATTGGTCGTGGCGGCGGTCTTCTATAACCTCTCTGCAGATAAAGTCCGCCTCCGTAATATTGTGCTTCGGTTATTCCTGAAATAAGAATAAACAGTATAGCAAGGATTGTAGCTTGTTTTTTCATTCTTTTATTTTGTTTTCAGACGCTGAAGTTTTTTTTAAGTTTAAAGTTTAACCCTTTTTTAAAATGTTAACCTTTTCTAAATCCTGTAAATAGTAATAATGTTTTTGGGACGTGAAAAAATTACTTAAGATTATATGTTGACTTTTCATTAATTTTGCCATCCTTAAATTTTGGGTATTTGGCAAAGAAGCTGGCGGCAAAGCTATAAAATCGCAGGCTTTGTTTTTAATGCTTAAAGAACCTGTAAGTTCTTCCCAAATTAATTTTTCCGGAAAACTATCAATAAGATATGTCATCAACTAAAGTGCAAAACAGAATCAGCTTTGGAAAGACAAAAAACTTAGCTGAATCTCCAGATTTATTAGATATTCAACTAGAATCATTCAGAGAATTTTTTCAGTTGGAAACTACACCTGATAAGCGTAATAACGAAGGCTTATTTAAAGTGTTTAAAGAAAATTTTCCAATTACTGATACGAGAAACATTTTCGTGTTAGAATTTCTGGATTATTTTATTGATCCGCCACGTTATACAATTGAAGAATGTATGGAACGCGGACTTACTTACGCTGTTCCGCTTAAAGCAAAATTGCGTTTAAGCTGTAACGACGAAGAACATGTGGATTTCCAAACTATTGTTCAGGATGTGTTTTTAGGAAATATTCCTTACATGACGCCCCGTGGTACATTTGTAATCAACGGTGCTGAACGTGTTGTTGTTTCGCAATTGCATCGCTCTCCGGGCGTATTTTTTGGTCAGTCAATTCATCCAAACGGAACAAAAATTTATTCTGCAAGAGTAATTCCTTTTAAAGGTGCATGGATGGAATTTGCTACAGACATCAACAATGTTATGTATGCTTACATCGACCGTAAGAAAAAATTTCCTGTAACAACGCTACTTCGTTCAATTGGTTATGAAACTGATAAAGACATTCTTGAATTATTTGGAATGGCTGATGAAGTAAAAGCAGATAAAAAAACACTTAAACCATTTATCGGGAAGAAATTAGCTGCCCGTGTTTTAAGAACGTGGGTTGAAGATTTTGTAGATGAAGATACCGGTGAAGTTGTTTCCATTGAACGTAATGAAATCGTGATGGAACGCGATACTGTACTGGATGAAGACGCAATTGAAATGATCAGCGAACTTGATGTAAAAAGTGTTTTCATTCAGAAAGAAGATGTTGGCGGTGATTATGCAATTATTTACAATACTTTAAATAAAGATACTTCTAACAGTGAGTTAGAAGCCGTTCAACATATCTATCGTCAGTTACGTGGTGCAGATGCTCCTGATAACGAAACGGCACGTGGTATTATTGATAAATTATTTTTTAGTGACAAGCGTTATGACCTTGGTGAAGTTGGCCGATACAAAATCAATCGTAAACTTGATGTAGCACAAAAACTTCAAACCAAAGTTTTAACAAGGCAGGATATTATTGAGATCATTAAATATCTTGTTCGCCTTACAAACGCGAAAGCAGAAATTGATGATATTGATCATTTAAGCAATCGCCGTGTACGCACAGTTGGCGAACAATTGTACGCGCAATTTGGTGTGGGTCTTGCGCGTATGGCGCGTACTATCCGTGAAAGAATGAATGTGCGTGACAACGAAGTATTCACTCCGGTAGATCTTATCAACGCAAGAACATTATCTTCTGTTATAAATTCATTCTTCGGAACTTCTCAATTATCCCAATTCTTAGATCAAACAAACCCGCTTTCTGAAATAACACATAAGCGTCGCATATCTGCATTAGGACCCGGCGGTTTAAGCCGTGAACGTGCAGGCTTTGAAGTTCGTGATGTACATTATTCTCACTATGGTCGTTTGTGCACAATCGAAACGCCTGAAGGGCCGAATATTGGTTTGATTTCAACTTTGTGCGTGCATGCACAAATAAATGAAATGGGCTTTATTGAAACACCTTATCACAAAGTAAAAGATGGTAAGGTTGATATGAAGAAGCTTACATTTTTAAGTGCAGAAGAAGAAGACACAGCAAAGATTGCACAGAATAACGCAGAACTTGATGACCATGGACATTTTATAGAAGACCGGATCGCAAGCCGTCAAACAGGCGATTTCCCAATCCTTGAAAAAAATGAAGTGGAATATATGGATGTTGCGCCAAACCAGATTGTTGGTTTAAGTGCATCATTAATTCCTTTTCTTGAACATGATGATGCCAACCGTGCATTGATGGGTTCAAACATGCAGCGACAGGCAGTCCCGCTTATTCGTCCCGAAGCTCCGATTGTCGGCACTGGTCTTGAAAGCAAGGCAGCACGTGACGCACGCATCCAGATTCATGCAGAAGGTGATGGCGTGGTTGAATATGTTGATGCAAGAGAAATTCATGTTCGTTATAAGCGTAATGATAATGATCGTTTGGTAAGTTTTGAAGAAGATTTAAAAATTTACAGACTTACTAAATTTATTAAAACAAATCAGTCAACTTCTATCATATTAAAACCTGCGGTAAGAAAAGGTCAGATTATGAAGAAAGGCGATTTCTTAACAGAAGGTTACGCTACAAAAGATGGCGAACTTGCATTAGGTCGTAATCTTCAGGTTGCATTTATGCCTTGGAAAGGTTATAATTTTGAAGATGCAATTGTTATCAGCGAACGCGTTGTAAGAGAAGATATTTTTACTTCAATCCATATTGATGAATTTGAACTTGAAGTGCGTGATACAAAATTGGGCGAAGAAGAATTAACACCTGATATTCCAAACGTATCTGAAGAAGCAACAAAAGATCTTGATGATAATGGTATAATCCGCGTTGGTGCGCAGGTACATGAAGGTGATATTTTAATTGGTAAGATTACACCGAAAGGCGAAAGTGATCCAACACCGGAAGAAAAATTATTGCGCGCTATTTTTGGTGATAAAGCCGGCGATGCAAAAGATGCTTCTTTAAAAGCGCCAAATGGTACAGAAGGCGTTGTTATAGATAAGAAACTTTTTCAGCGTGCAAAAAAAGATAAGAACGGAAAGGTTCGCGAAAAAGCATTACTCGAAAAAGTAGAGAAGGTGCATGAAAAAAATGTAGAGGATTTAAAAGAAGTATTGCTTGATAAATTGCAAACACTTTTAAAAGATAAATCTTCTTCAGGTGTAAGCAACAACTTTGGCGAAATGCTGATTGGCAAATCTGCTAAGTTCAATGCAAAAAATCTTAGCGCAATAGATTATCAGAATGTAAACCCGCTAGGCTGGACAAACGATGCTGATATAGATGATCGCATCAACACTTTATTGCACAATTTTAACATTCGTTACAACGAAGAATTAGGAAGATATAAAAGAGAAAAATTCAATATTTCAATTGGTGATGAATTGCCTGCAGGTGTTTTAAAACTTGCAAAAGTTTATCTCGCTGTAAAACGTAAGTTGAAAGTGGGTGATAAGATGGCTGGTCGTCATGGTAATAAAGGTATTGTTGCGAAAATTGTTCGTGAAGAAGACATGCCTTTTATGGAAGATGGAACCCCCGTTGATATTGTTTTAAATCCGCTTGGTGTGCCAAGTCGTATGAACCTCGGTCAGATTTATGAAACTATTCTTGGCTGGGTTGGTAAGAAGATAGGTGCAAAATTCGCAACTCCGATTTTTGATGGTGCAACAACAGATGAGATCGAGGAAAACTGTACTAAATCAGGTATTCCAATGATGGGTCATACCTATTTATACGATGGTGAAACCGGTGAACGCTTTCATCAGAAAGCAACTGTTGGTGTGATTTATATGATCAAGCTACATCACATGGTTGATGATAAAATGCATGCACGTTCTATCGGACCATACAGCTTAATTACACAACAACCATTAGGTGGTAAAGCACAATTTGGTGGTCAGCGTTTTGGTGAAATGGAAGTTTGGGCACTCGAAGCTTATGGTGCAGCTAACATTTTGCAGGAACTGCTTACAATAAAATCAGATGATATTATTGGTCGTGCTAAAACGTACGAAGCCATTGTAAAAGGTGATAATATTACTAAAGCCGGTGTACCTGAATCTTTCAATGTGCTGGTACATGAATTAAGAGGTCTTGGTTTAGATTTAAAATTTGAATAAACTTTTTTCAATAATTGTAAAGGCTGCTTCATTCATTACGAAGCAGCCTTTTTTGTTTTGTATATTTTTCGTTTATCGATTTACCAATTCAGTTATTCTTAACAAATGGAGAAAACTGAATTTTTATTGTGAAATGTATTTCTTCAAACCGTTCAAACAATTTTGTTTGTTGCATATCATTAGTTTTTAATCCATACATAAGCGGCTGATATGTCTTTGCCAATTTCGTTATTATATAGTCCTTTGATATTTTGATGAATTAAAATGTATTTTGATGCTAATTGAATTTCATAAAAACCAAATCTAAATTTATTATTATTGAAGGGAATATGATAGTAATATCCTGTACCGTAATTCTTCTAGAAGTTAACATTTCTATTTCTCCTATTATTTCTTCATCGTTAATTAAAGAATTTCCTGCAATATAAACCTGTTCTTTTTTGCGCTTTAGATGAATGTTATACTGTGGTATTTTTATTTCACTCTTTAAATAGGATATATAATTACCTGTATATTTCTATACCTTCTTTTGTTTAAAAAATTTTTATTAAATAAAAAGATCAAATAATTAGATTGATAAATAAAGCCAGAAAGGCACAAAAAATTCATTTTTGTAATTACAATAGAGTTCATAAAGCCAATTCAATTTTTTCTTTAGAAATTAGTATAAAATATCTTTCACAACTTACAATTTTTTGCAGCGCCATTCTTATCAACAAACCCAAATGCTAAACTATTATCTTCGCAAAAACACATCCTTATGAATCTTCACGAATACCAAGCAAAAGGATTATTGAAAAAGTATAATGTTCCCGTGCAGGAAGGTTTTGCATGCAGCACCGTGCATGAGGCAGAAGATGCATACAGGCAAATAAAAAATCAAACACAAAATAATTTCGCAGTTGTAAAAGCGCAGATACATGCTGGCGGTCGCGGCAAAGGAAAGATTGAAGGCACTGAACAGCGAGGCGTTGCCGTTGGTAAAAGCATGGAAGAAATTGCAACTATTGCCGGTAATATTTTAGGCGGCACATTGGTTACAATTCAAACG
>CAXSDU010000133.1:0-8997 GCA_964236165.1 uncultured Parafilimonas sp.
GTCGTGGGATAAAAATTCCAAACCTGGCATTTCTCCAAAAAATTTAAAAATTTCATCTTCAGAAAATACAATCATCTTTTATTTAAATGCTGATGTATTTAAAAGAGAAGCGATAGAATACCAGTTAACAAAAGATGATAAGATTTATAGAGATTGGAATGCCAACGATTATGATAATAATTTCATCTGGCTGAAGGATTTGCCGCCGGGTAAATACAAGCTTAAATTACGTTACAGGTCGCAACGGCAAAATGTATCCACGTATGATTTTGAAATGACTCCGCAGTGGCAACAAACAACAACATTTAAAATAATCTTGGGCAGCTTAATAGCTGCCTTTGTTGGTTTTATAGTGCTGCTAATTTATTCATCCAGACAAAAAAGAAAATTAAAAGCAGCGCAGTTAAACAAAGAAAAAATTGAAATGAATTTACAATCCCTGCGTTCACAGCTTAACCCCCATTTTGTTTTTAATGCTTTAAACTCAATACAAGGTTTGATCAATACAAATCAAACAGAAGCCGCAAATAATTACCTGGCAAAGTTTAGTGAATTGCTACGCCGGTCATTACAATATAACAGCAACAAAAACATTCCGCTTGCAATTGATATACAGCTGTTAGATACTTACATTAAGCTGGAACAATTGCGCTTTCATTTTAATTACACACTCACTGTTGATGAAACTTTGCCTGCAAATGACATCGAGGTTCCCCCAATGTTATTGCAACCAATTGCAGAGAATGCGGTAAGCACGGTATAAGTGTTCTGCAAACAGAATGCGCATTGCATATTAATTTTTACAAAAGCAATAAAGATGTAATAGCAGTAGTAAAAGATAACGGCAAAGGTTTTAATAAAAATGAAAAAAACAATGGCTATGGATTGAAGTTAACCACTGAAAGAATTGCTTACTTTAATCAATGTGTAATAGGTCAGCAAATTGATATGGCAATTGATACCAATGAAGAAACAGGCACAACAGTGTCACTAACTTTTAAGAACTGGTTATAAACATTCAATATGATTAACGCTTTAATAATTGATGATGAACAAAACAATATTGAAAACCTTAAAACACTGGTTGAGAAAAATTGTACTGCTGTAAATATTGTTGCAACAGCGTTAAACACAGATAGTGGCAAAGAAATGATATATCATCATAAGCCCGATCTTGTTTTTCTTGATATACAAATGCCTGGTAAAAGTGGGTTTGATCTGTTGCAATCATTGCATTCGGATGCTTTCGAAATAATCTTTGTAACAGCATATGATCAGTATGCTTTGCAGGCAATAAAATTTTCCGCAGTTGATTACTTGCTTAAGCCAATTAACGTAGTTGAGCTTACAAATGCTGTAGATAAGGCAGCAAAAAAAATCATTGATAAAAAACAAAATGAACAACTGCAAAATCTTCTCAGCTTCCTGCAAAATCGATACAATAAAGAAACACATCGCATAGCATTACCTACACTTAAAGAAACAAGGTTTGTTCTCACCGATATAATTGTTCGTTGTGAATCCACTAATAATTACACAACATTTTATTTAAATAATAAAGAAAAACTTGTTGTATCCAAACCTATTTATGAATATGAAGAGCTACTGAATAATTATAATTTTATACGTTGCCATCAGTCACACCTTGTAAATAAAAGATATGTCAGAAGCTGGATAAAAACGGATGGAGGCTATTTATTACTGGAAGATGGAAGTCAGGTTCCTGTTTCAAAAAATAAAAGAGAAATAGTTAAAGCTGCACTTAATCTCAAATCGTTGTGATTGTGAACACACAATGCGTGATATAAAAGATATTACAGCACACCGCAACTCAAAAAATATCTTACCATACCCTATAGGCCGGGCCTATTATCCCAAAGCCGTTTTATCATATGTGCCTTTTGGACTTTATCCGCTTTAATATACCTGCGAAACGCTTTTTCAGTTCTATGTCCGCTTATAGTCATAATTAAATCAGTTGGTGTGCCTTCAAGGTATTCGTTTGTGCAAAACGACCGCCTGCAGGAATGTGAAGTAATCCAGGCAAATTTTGGACGTACTTCTTCAACAACTTTGTTGCCCTTTTTATTGGTTATTTTCACCTGTTCATCTATTCCCGCAAGCATACAAACTTCTTTGATGTTGTCATTGAATTTTACATTACTGACCTGGGGCATTTTCATATTATACTTATCAATCAGAATAGCCTTAGCATCTCGGCGCAAAGGAACAACAACGGATGAAAGTGTTTTTGTTTGTGTTACGTACAACATTTCGCCTCTGAGTTCATCAGGTTTTATATCTGAGTAGTCACTGAAACGAAAACCGGTTAAGCAACCTAAGACAAGCAAATCTCTATATTTGATTAACGCTGGATTATTCGATAAATCAAGGTGATAAATTTTCGAAATTTCTTCCCAACTCAAATACACTGCATCCACGTCTTCATGCAAAACTTTAAAATCACTCAAGTCAGTAAAGCAAATAATTTTCTTCTTCATTCTATCGCGCAAAAAGGATTTGAGATGCTTTACGGTTTTGCCAATGGTATTCAACTTTAATCCCTTAATGACAGTTGTTCTTCTTGGATGAATAACATCATACATGAGGAAGTTAACAAACTGCTCGTAGAAGTATATATCAAAGGATTCAAAAGTGATGGGCTTATTTCGATATGCTTGGAAATCCAGCAGATGCTTCTTCATTGCTTTGATTACATTAATTGTACATTTCTTTACAATCCCTTCTCTCGCGTTAATGTAGTCATCGATATTATGAAACACGTCAAGATTTAATTGTGGATTGAATTCAGGCAGTACTTTAACCGGGTCAAAGCTTGAATTGAATTTTTCCTTTAAAAATTGTGTTGGAGATATATTACTTTTCTTAAGCGCATAACTAATTAAATCTTCTGCACGTCGCATCTTTTGCGAAAGTTCTGTTTCAATGTTTTCAATCGTTCCATATTGAACCGGAAGATTCGTTGTTATGCGATTGTTTTTTCTGTTCCAGTAAATGGGTGGAATAGAAAGCCCAGTATCTACTAAGACTCTTTCATCAGATGTCCTGCAATACTGAAGAAAAATTACACTGGTGCCATCGCGGCGCATCCATTCTTTTTTACAAATGGGTTTAATTGGAAGTATCATAACTGTTGATTTACTCTATTTTTTACTCTATTTCCAGTTATATAAATCCATATAAAGTTCAAACTTAAAGAGATGAAAAACAACCCATAAAATCTTAAAAAACAATGAGTTGAATAAGGATGAGTAATAAGAGATATAATTAATAAAACCGTTGAGCTGTGCCGTCCGGTCCGCAAAATGAATCAAGAGCCATTGTAAATCAGTGGCTTTTTCATTTAGTCGAATGTTTAGTCGAAGTCATTTCAAAAAAACCTTTTATCCTTACCCCTCTTTACCAGAATAACGTTATCAATACAAAAATACATTTGTTTTTCTTTGCCTACCTGATATTTTGATATGCCGGAGCTATTCCGCTTGAATTGAAGTCTATTTGAAAGATATCTATAAAAAAAATGCTACTTTAAGTTATTTGATGAAGTATGCAAGGCATTAAATGGTGACATTGCTTCGTCTTTTTGTTTCTTGTTGGAAATTTATGACGCAAAAACTCAGGTTATCGCGTTTCTCCATTCTCCTTTTCTTTGTATGGTAAAAAAAGTGATAGTAATAATGCAGCACCAACTACTAAATCAATAATGTTCCATAAACTTCTGCCCAAAGCAATTTTAAATAATGGCTGAAATAATATTGCTAACGCGACAAAAATTATTACTTCTATTTTATTATCACTCTTGTTTGCATAATATGCCAATGTTGCAAAGCCGATTAATGCAATAAACCTTACTAACTCATAATAACCATAAGGCATATTTGCCAGACAGATAAAGAACAGAAGTGTCAGGACTATCTTAATTATTTTGACAGGCATAATTTAAATTTAGAAAAAACCGATTCTGCCTTCTTTGTCATTTTTAGAATTGGTATTTGGAGTATTGGGTAGCAGACTTATTAAATCGAAATTGACTTGCCTCAGTCTGTCGTAGTTTTTATTAGATATTGCCAAATGCCCTGCTTCCATCAAACTTCTTGCTTGGTTCTGGTCGTTGAATAATTGTGGCTTTTCTATTAATCTTTTAAATTTAGATTCAAGGAAATCCGGCGTACGCCAAAGAATATTAAAACCTAAATTATTTAAATCATCAACAGCCTCTTTAATCTTCACAGGGTTGGTGGCTTTCAAAAATATCTGCTCTCTACCAATTACATCATTAAATAATTTATGGTCGTGGTCGTTGCCATTCTCATCTACAATTTTCTGACACCATTCTTTGTCTTTACCGTATTCAATCTTCAACAGCTCAATTCTTTTATTTTTAGTTGCATCATCTATTTCCTGTGCTAATATTCGTTTCTTTCCAATTGCTTTATGCCTAGTATCGGTAGAATCATCATCAGGCATTTTATGAGAAATTTCAACTAAATCGTTTACTTTCTTTTGTAACGATGAAAGCTGTTCTGCTACTTCATACTCCTCTCTTTCTATAGCTTCCTTAATTTCGATTTCAAGACTATCGTTTAAAAGAGTTATCTCATCCTTGAATTTTTCAACTGGAAGGTCTGTATTAGTACCTGTATAGACGCCTGAAAACTCTTTATTAATTCGAGGGAAATAAACAAATGCTTTTATTTCTCTGCTTGAGGACATTTCAATTTTAATTTTTAACTCATCACCTTTATAAATATCAGAGGGAAGAGAAGTTCCTTTTATTTCTAAATATGCTATTGATTCATTTGCTTGAGGAATATTTGTATGGGAGCCTTCTAAAACGTTTAAGACAACTTTATCATTCGAGCCTTGCAAGATGGTTTTATTCATATATCTTGTCAAAACTTTTTTGTGCGGAAGAAAAGTATTTTTAAGAAAAATTGGTTCAAGCCTTGTGACGATAGTCAACAGCCAACAGAAGCAAGTAAAACTATTGCCGAATCATTAACTGATAACGATCAACCAATAACTAGTATGGAAGTACATCATCCACACCACATAACGCACAAAAAGAAATGGGGAGAATATTTGCTTGAATTTTTTATGCTTTTTCTTGCTGTGTTTCTTGGTTTTGTTGCGGAGAATATCAGAGAGCATCAGGTTGAAAAAAATCGTGAGCATGAATTTGTAAAGTCATTAACGACAGATTTGAAAGACGATTCGCATAACCTAAATGATATGATCGCATTTGAGCATAAAAATATTAACCTGTTAGATACATTGATCTCTTTATTGAATGATCCAAAACTGGCAAAACAAAACGGCGATGAGCTATATTATGCAGCAAGACTTGGACCGCGGGCACAGCCATTTGCCATCAACAGCCGCACTTTCGACCAGTTAAAAAACTCAGGTGGCTTCTTACTTATCAAAAAAGTTGAAGCCTCCAACCAGATAATTAATTACTACAACCAGTTTTCACCCGTGCGCTTACTTGAAGGAAATTATAATAGCGAGTTTGACAATTATAAGCGTGTTGCCGCCAGGCTATTAGATCCTGCCATTTTAAGAAGACAAGAAACTCCATCAGGTGATATTGTGCGAAGTAATGATGATCCTTCGCTTTTGAGTTATGATGGATTGCAGCTAAAAGAACTGGCATATCATGTTGTGCAAATGAGTGGTTCACGCCGGGGAAGGCTGGTAATGTTGCAGGAGCAGAAAGAAAGAGCAGATACGCTTAGGAATAATCTAATAAAAGAATATCATTTGGAAAATGAGTGAGTCAATTAATTATAGATACCTTTTATAAAAAAAATAAATAACCACCAAGCTTTTATGTCCCCGTTTATTTATACCTAAAAAAACTGCAATGCAAAATTTATCACCGGTTCAAAATAAAACTGATCAGTATGTATAAATTTATATTCGTTTTGATGCTTTTTTTGTGCATTTCTAAATCGTATAGCCAGCCATTGCCAGACAGTACCAAAGCAAAATATGCAGCGGCAAAAGATGATAAAGAAAAAGGTCAATTCCTGCTGTCTTACTTTAAGCAACAGCCATTTAATGACTCTTCAACAAAAATAAATGCGCTGTTGTTAAAAAGCTGGTTTGAAAAACAAAAAGATGTGACTGGTATAAACTATACCAACCTGAGACTTGCCTGGATCCTCGAAAATAATGGAGATTTTACGGGAGCTCTTAATGTAGCATTTACGGTATTGCCACAATTTGAACAGCGCAAAGATAGTTTTGGAATAATCACCATTTACGGATTTATCTCTGCTACTTATATGGCTGCAAAAGATTACCTGAATGCAGCGGTCTATTCTAAAAAAGAAATTTCAATTGTACAAGCAGGGAATGACAAGAATTTGCTATCCCATGCTTACAATGGAATAGCGTGTGTTTATGGTGAGGGAAACATGCCGGATTCTGGAATGGTATATGCTCAAAAATCAGTGAACATTGCCGCCGAATTAAAGAATTATAAACAACTGGCGCTGTCAACAAGTACCCTTGGGGAAAATTATATTGCTGCCGGAGAATACGATCTTGCCTTGCCTTTTTTAAGACGAACAGCCAGCTTTTATAAAGAGAATGGAGCTGGTTCACCTTACCTGGACGCTTATCTTAAAAATGATTTTGCACAGGTATTTCTTGCTACAAAAATATATGATAGTGCTAATTATTATGCCCGCCAGGCATTGATGGTATCCATTCCTTCTGATGTGAAAGATGAAAGTAGGCGTTCATATGAATACCTGTATAAAAGTTTTGAACAGACCAATCAACAGGATAGTCTTAACAAATATTTCCGTTTATCAATGCTTATAAAAGATTCTCTTCTTAGCCTGGAAAAAGTTAAGAATATACAGGCACTCACTTTTCATGAACAACTAAGGCAACAGGAAGCGGATTCAGAAAAATTAAAAGCCGAAGAAGAACGTAAATTAAACATTCAATATGCATTAATTGCTTTAGGAATCATTGTATTTGTAACTGCATTCCTAGCATTCAGCCGTACCCATCTTGCCAACGAAAAATTGATCTCATTCTTCGCCATTCTTGGTTTACTGGTAGTTTTTGAATTCATTAATTTACTCATTCATCCATGGCTTGCCTCCATCACACATGAATCGCCGGTGCTGATGTTGCTTGTATTGGTCTTGATTGCATCGTTATTAATTCCATTGCATCATAAATTAGAACACTGGATAAAGGAAAAAATGATTGAGAAAAATAAAGCAATTCGATTAGCTGCTGCAAAGAAGACGATTGAGAAGTTAGAAAAAGCAAAGGCAAACTAATAAGCATGAAAAAACTGTTATTACTATTTTGTTTTTTAGCAAGTCTACAAACAGCTTTTACGCAAACAAAGGCAGAGCTTATAGAGCAATTTAAAACGCTTAGTGCTAATGCAGAGAGAACAGGCCTTCATTCAGGCGAATTAGATTCTGCTACCTGTATACAAATGCTTCGCATAGCACAACAGTTACATAACGATTCATTGCTTGCCATTAGTTATAATCTTATTGGTGAATATGTTTCCCGTGAGAAAGGAGATAATACCGCCGGACTTGAATATTATTTTAAAGCCATTCCACTTGCAGAAAAAGCGCATGACAAACGCCGGCTAAGCTCTATCTACTTTGATATGGCACTTATCTATTTTAATCTTCAGAATAATGAAGAATCTGTGAACGCTATCCGCAAAGGCGGCGAAAATTTACCCGATAAATCGCATCCGTTGTATGATTTTATGTTAGCGCAATATCAGCGTGGAATGTCTATTTATTTTATGTTTGAGAAAAAGCCTGATTCTGTATTGATGTATGCGCAGCAACTAATGCTAACAAGCCGTAAGATTAAAAGTCCATTGTTTGAATTTAGTGCCGGGTATTTGAACGGTGCTGCTTATGCTGAACAGGGCGATAAGGATTTGGCAGAAACGTGGTTTAAAAAAGGGGCGGCTCTTTCAGACTCTTTAAATAGCCCTTATGCTGTCTTGAGATTTGCTGCTATTTATATTCCATTTTTAATTAGCGATCACCAATTGACTGATGCTAAAATGCAGGCACAACATTTATTAAACGTTGGAGAACAATTAGGGAACAATGATTTAAAACTACTGGGAGCAGGCTTTATGCGGCAACTGTTTGACTCTTCGCATAATATAGACAGTGCCTATTATTATTCAAGAATGGAAGCTGTTACAAACGCAGAAATTTTTAACCAGAATAATATTAACAAGATACAGGCATTAGCCTTTAATGAACAGATAAGACAAATTGATGAAGAGGCAAAACAAAAAGCTGAGGAAGAAGAACGTAAACAAAACATTCAATACGCATTAATTGCCTTAGGCATCATCATCTTTATTACACTCTTTTTATTATTAAGCAGAACAGTTATTGCAAACGAAAGATTGATTTCCTTCTTCACCATACTTGGTTTATTAGTTGTATTTGAATTCATCAACTTATTAATTCATCCATGGCTTGCACATTTCACACATGAATCTCCCGTGTTGATGTTACTTGCTTTAGTGTTGATTGCATCTTTATTAATTCCATTACATCACAAGCTTGAACATTGGATAAAAGAAAAAATGATTGAGAAGAATAAAGCGGTACGATTAACTGCTGCTAAGAAAACGATTGAAAAATTAGGATAAAGCAAATCAAAAAAACTGAATGAAAACTTTCATAACCATCTTTTGCTTATTTCTTCTCATACAAAATTCATTTGCGCAGATGGATAGTACAGATGCGACACTGTCAAATATTCTTTTAGAAAAGAGTAATATAAAAAGAGTAGAAAAACTACACAACTACTTTCTTTTAATTCAGGATGATGATCCTATAAAAAACCTTGGGATTACCCACCAATTATTATTACGTGCTCAAAAAAATAAAGATAACCAGGCTGAAGCATTTGCTATTTGCCAATTAGGGTATCAAAGCTTTACTATTGGAA
>CAXSDU010000134.1:0-2969 GCA_964236165.1 uncultured Parafilimonas sp.
CTTTAAGATGTTCAGCCCGGTAAGCTGCCCGTAGTAATCCGAGTCGATTTTGTGAGTTAAAATCGCTGCCCAATGAGACAAGGTATTCATAACCGTCATGAACAACTGTTGAATCGCCAAGCACCAATATAGAACTAATAAGTCCCGCTACTTCCCTTGGCAAAGGGTCATAATTACTATATCTGCTTGTTCTTGCTTGCTGTGAATTGCTTATTGTTGATCGGAACTGGCTTTGAAAAACATCTACAACCCCTTGCATTATCTTTGCACGTAGTAAAAACCAGGGCAATAGCCCATTGATGCATTCTTTGTAATCTCTTAGGTCACTAGCATAATCGTGATTCTTCTTTTTTGCCAAGAGTTCTTTAGGAATTACTTCTTCTATTTCGATTTCATTTTTTCCTGCCAAAATCAACCTAATTGTAAGCGCTTTTAAAAAAATGAATCGCTCATTAGAAGAGTGCTTTGCCACGACCATATTATTTGCTCTGGCAGGAACATAGTAGTTGAGGATCGAGTTTATTTTTTTAGAATTAAGTTTATGATGTAAACAGTTTTCGATAAAACTCATAATAACTGAAATCTGCTGATCATCATAGAAATGATTTTTCGGTTTAGGCATCCGGGTTTTTGCATTGCTGAGTTTATTCAGACATTTATTTGCGATTGATAGCTTTAAGAACTGCCCAACCTGCAACAATTCATGGGCAATGGCGACGATGTAGTACGGTTCATCCTGCCACTGTTTAGCAAACTCGTGCAGAACATCAATCTTTCCTGCATCAATTATTCGCTGTGCAAGCATGGAAACCACCCTGCTTACATACTCTTTGGGTTTTAGACTGTTAACAAATGCTGCAGCACCTTCAACTCCATTTACGTTTAGGTGTGCATAAGCGAATTCCAAAATATCCCGCTCGGTAGGTTTTTCTTCCTGCGGTTGATTGTCCTCCTTATTGTTCCTCCCTTTAAAATACAGTGATAGCCAATTTTCAGCAGCACGCAAATAACCCCTTGCTTCCCCTTTATATTCTGAAATACCAGATAAAAGAGACGCCGTATAAATGTTTTCCGATCCGTCCCAGCCACTTCGCAATTTTGTTTTAAAAGCAATTTGTTGTACCTTTTCTTTTCCTTGCAGTACTGCAAGTAGGTCAACGTTATTTTTAAAAAGAAAAAACTGGCGGGTATTTCCTGCGACTTCTTCTCCTGCTCGCAACGCAAGTTGTACAGCATCTTTAAGATTTACTGATTTCAGAGCTGAAATAAATGCAAAGCGCAACCTGAAAATTCTAACATTACGTGCATCAATTGGATTACCGGCAGGAAGCAGATCATCGGACAAGGCGATTTTTATCAGCTTGTCATATTCTCCTGCCTGAAGATATAATTGAGGAAGCACCTCTGCCACATATGTTGAGTTAGATGCAAGAGGTTCGAGCTTTGCAATATAGGCAAGATAGGTTTCTTTGTTAGCAAGAAACGTTTTGCGAAACCAGGTTTCTGTCGGCTCGTCCCTGAATTGTACAGAGCTGTCGCTAATCCATAACGGCCTACCTAAATCAGCTACGAAGCTGGTAATTGCACCTGTCGGCACACCTGCCGCACTCGCTAATACCGAAATTGGTATATGTGGCGGAAGGCTTGCAAGTCCAACGCAAATAGCATTGATTGCCTCCTGAAAACTGGGAGTTTGGTATTCTTTAATTTTTAAGACGGCTGCTCGCAACTGATGTTCGATCTGCATCTCTACTGTGACAGGGTTGGGACCCAAAGCATATAGTAATTCGGTAACCTTCTTGGAAGACGCTGAAAATGCGTTTGCCTGCACCCTTGGATTGCCGCCCGTTAGACGATGAAATTCAATACCATCGTTATCCAATGCACTGGGGAAAAAACCCCGAAGATTACGAAGCGATTCTCGCTCTGAAAAAGGCTTCAATTCAAGCAGTAGAATATCGTCATTTGGCTTAAGTAAATCCTTCCGCTCCGTTCTGCACAGCATAACCAGTTTGCATCCATTGGGCATCTTTTCCCGTAAAACTTCATGTGCAAAACAAATATCTTTGAATTCTTCCGCTGCCATTTCTGCATTATCGGCTGCATCAATTACGATAAAAAGCTGGGCATGACCATTCACTTTTTTCAAAACATTTACTGCAGACTCTATTCGCAGTAAGAAACTTCTTAAAATATCATCATCTTGGGTTGTATCGAAAACCAATAAGGGTTGACAGATCCCCTTTGTTGCCAGTTCATTTGCAATTTGCACAAGGGCATCTCGATATCTGTGTCTGAATGAACTTCTATTGCGGTAGCTGCCGGTTCCGAAACAGTCGTACGCAATTGCTAACGAATATTCAGGAATAGCTGTGGTAAGGTATCTGCAAAAAACAGTTTTGCCAACGCCGCCTGCAGCGTGAACAATCACTGCGGTTTTCGATTCGCTAATAGAACGAAGCGCATCAGCATACTGTTCCCGTTCCATCACTTTATGGAGCTTTTCCCAAAGCGGCGGTGCCGGAAAAAGTTGGCGGTCATTGGTCAAACCAAATCGTTTGAGTACTTCTTCACGATTAACAATATGATCGCTGTGAGGAAGCACTTTATCCTGAACCATATTGGTTAGAGTTTCTGCCTGCGTATCCGTGACAGAGCCGGCAACTAATTGAGACAATTCCAAACGCAGCTCGGTGTTCTGTACATTGTAATCGCCTTCACTGTCTTCAACATTGAAAAGCGAGCAAAATTCTGCAAGCTGTTTTCCTTTAAGTTTTGTATATTCTTCAACAGCCTTGAGAAAACGCGATTCAACAACTTCACCCATGGCCAAATAGATAAACTGATCCTTTACAGCATCATCCACTTTCCTATTTGTAATAACGCTGAAAGAAATAGAAACATAGTCTTTACTTTTATTGCGTTCATGCTGGCGAAACCTATCGGCGAATCCTTTAAGCGTTTGCTTC
>CAXSDU010000134.1:2979-8945 GCA_964236165.1 uncultured Parafilimonas sp.
ACCGTGGTATGCTTTAGCTGGTAGTATTGTATACTTTTCTCACCGTGTTTTTTCGCCGAGTATTCTGAAACGTCTATCACGTATTCTCCCGCCTTAGCTTTTTCATTCGATCCCTCGATAACAATACTTTTCAACTCAGTGTTAGGGTAAAGCAGCTGTAAACATCTTCTCGCTGCCCACCTGTAGTGGAAAATATCTCCTGCACGTGAATATGATACTAACTGGTTATTCAATTCTTATGCATTTTAGTGACTGGCAATTTAAGTTTCTCTGTTTTGGACAAGATCATTTAGAGTTTGGTTTCAACTCTTGGCAATTGAACAAGCTCTGTTGTTGCAACAGACACAGCGTTCGTTATTGTCTGTAACAAAATTAATTCATTGGTGTGCTGTTGTATGGCTTTTATTTAATTGCTTAGAGCCTAACTGCGAACACAACCAGTTCTTTTTAGTTCCTAATAAGGTAATGTATTTTTAAATTATTGTTTAACCGAAGACGTAAAACCTCATCTAGCCAATATTTTTTTAAGGTTATGACCAAACAGCAATTCTTCATACTGCTCATGCCGTGTGAAGACAAAGATCAGCGCCTTCTAGTAATTTTTTTAAAACTAAGTATACTTAGCTTCTTTTTTCCTGATCGCAACAATAAGTTGCAGGTCTAAATTTAAAAACATGCAAGAACAAGTGAGGAGTGAGGCAACGCCAACACCGATTTTATTTCCCATTGATCCCTTGAAGTTCTGGGACACAATCCGGTTGATTATTCGTGAAGAGGTAAATAATGTAGAACAGAAAAAACCAGTTTCTGTTTCTTTTGAAACGCCTGGCATGACTTATAAACCGCTTTATAAAATTGCCGAAGTGTGCAACCTATTCCAGGTAACAAAACCTACGATCTATGATTGGGTGAAACATGGAAAATTAAAGCCTTTTAAAATTCAGTCAAGGGTATACTTTCTCTGGCAGGATATTCAACAACTTTTACCGGTTATAAAATAGTCATAACATTCTCTTTAAATCGGCAAACAGGCATTTACAAAGCATCCAATTTTAAAGAATACTAAACCAACTTTTATGGCAGAGTTTAAAAGAAGAACGCTGGTATTAAGCACCGGCAAGCAGGTAAAACTTTTTGGCAGCAGCTTCGCTATCGGTAAATCACTTGAGATAGGTGAAGGTTATGCACCGAATATTTTTTCTTTCATAGCTGAACAAACGGACGATAAAGCTGTAAGCAAGATTTCAAATCCTCATAAGTTATCAGTAGAAGAAATGATGGAGCTTGCTGATTATAATATCCGTCTCTGGATGGATTTGAAAGAAAGTATCCGGCGCCATGGGATAGAAAGTACGAAGGTGTTTAACCGCGAATAAAACATTCAGCAGGCAAAATAAAAGTAATGACTGACAAAGATGCCTATATAATAAAAGTCTTCTTTCTTTTCATGTGAGGTATTTTAATTCAGTTATTGCCATTCTCATAAAATAAATTCTTTGTATAAAAGATAAAGAGAGTTACTTATTTAGAGCCGGCACATTGATTTTGTTATTGATGGATTAGTCGATGTTTAATTCAATAAGTCAACAGTTCGGCTTATAACGAAAGATTTTATCAGTGGTTACAGGGAACGTCATGATACAATAGGCTCGGGATGACGAAGACATAAAAAGTTTAGTAAGGCAAGCGGTGTTGTTGTCGAACAATAATTGCCGGTTCGACCAACAACGCTTGGCTTTTGCATCCCGGTGGTCGCAAAAGCATTGAAACAGATGTGGCTTAAAGTTTAAAAAGAAGTGTGTAATGGAAACGGTGGATAAAAGACATATCAAGGCAGGGAGGCCGCCTAAAACGATTAAGAAAGACATTAGGACGGCTGTTCGATTCAGCAGAACAGAATATTTCATTGTGCAGACAAAAGCAGGTAAGGCAGGTATTAAAGTATCAGCATATATCCGGGAAGTTGCGGTTAATGCAACAGTAAAGCCAAGGTTCAGTGAAGAGGAAAGACAGTTTGTCCGGCAGTTAATCGGTATCTCCAACAACTTAAATCAGCTTGCGAAGAAGTCGCATCAGGAAGGGTTACTATCCGCTATGCAATACTTCGAAACATTTAGAAATGAGATTGATAAATTATTAACCAGGATGCGCCATGCTCAGTAAAGTATATCATGGACATTCATTCTACCATGCCTGCCGGTATATTGTAACGAAGCAGGATGCAAAAATTTTGTATGCAGAAGGAGTAAGAAGCCATGACTTTAAACTCATGGCTGATGATTTTATGATGCAGCAACAATTAAGACCGGCAAAAGAAAAAGCCTGCTTTCACTCTTCCTTAAGTTTTTATCCGGGCGAGGTAGTTGATGACGAAATAATGGTAAAGATTGCAAAGGAATATTTAAAGCGGCTTAACATTACAGATACGCAATTTGCTATTACAAAACATACAGACAGAAGACACCTGCATCTTCATATTATCGCAAACCTGGTTAACAACAAAGGGAAAGCAATTTCAGACAGTTACCTGGGATTAAGAGGAAAAAAGATTGCACAAGCAATAACCGATGAATATAAACTTAAGACCTCACTAAAGAAGAACCTTGCACTGACAAATTTTGAAGCATTAAGAGGACAAGATGCAAAACGCTATGCTATTTATATAGCAATAAAGGAACTGTTACCTCAATGCAGAACGATAGAAGAATTGGAAAGAAAATTAAAGCAGTACCGGATTGAAACGCAATACAAATTTAAAAGCGGAACTAAAGAAGTGCAGGGCATCAGCTTTAAACTTGGCAATAATATTTTCAAAGGCAGCAGCATTGACCGCAGCTTTTCTTACAACAACTTAAAAAAATTGCTCGGTGTTTCTGAAAAAGAGGCTCTGCAAGTTGATATATCTAAAAACAAATTAAAGATAAATGCTGGTGAAAGGAAAAACAGCAATACGGATTCAGCTATCAGGAACGACCAGAACCTGTCTGATAAAATATTGTCGCATGAAACAGCAAAATTGATAGATGCACTTATGCGACCTGAACAAAACAATGAACAAATCGCCGGTGAATTATTAAAAGAACAGCGCAAGAAGAAAAAGAAAGGTCAACGGTTTAGGAGAGGATTGCATTAACCTTTTATTTAAAATTGAAAGGAGCATATTATGAGTGAACTACTATTAAATACGATAATTGAAAAACTAAGTATGCAATCTATGGATGTAGATGCTATCCGGGATAAAACAGAAAGCTTACAGGAAAATCTTAATGTCTTGAAAGATTTACAATCTCAATTAAAATCGGTTGAAAAGACTATTCAAAAAATATCATTCCCTGAAAAAGAAGTAAAACAATTGTCATTCGATTTAAATCGCACAACATTAATTCTGCAACAACCCTTAAAAAATGAAGTTATTCATCACCACCATGTTCCAAAATTAGTCGGGATAACAGCAACCATGTTTCTCCTGCTTTGCATTGTTTGTTCTGGTTGGTATGCAGCACATGATAAACTGCAAAATTATATTGCGAATGATACCAAGTTCCGTTACTTAAAACTTGACACAGATCATGTATTACAAAAACTTCTTCTTATGACTGACAGTTTATACATACAAAACCCAAAGATGCGTGCTGATGTAATTAGCATGGAAGAACTGAATAATAAAAGAATAGAACTGCACCTACAGGCTGATGAAAAACAAAAAGAAGCTGATGAACTTAAAGCAAAAGCCAATGAATGGAAACAATAAAATTATTAGGATTTACTTTTAAGGAACTTTGGAATTTCTTGTGTCAAGTACATTAAACATTCACTGTTATAGATTGCCGGAGTTCCAGTTGCCACCTTTCCAGTTTTCTTGAATAAGTCTTCATGCTTTTTATATCGAAAATTATAAGAAGCGTACTTCTCTTTTTCTTTAATCTTTTTTTCTTTTAAAAATTTATAGAAATCTGTTTGTTTCATTTCAGGAATCACTACATGAAGTGCTTTCCAAAGCTCTTCAGATGAAATAGGATAACGGTCTGTAAGCTTTTGCGTTTTTTCAACCATAATGTATTCCTTTGCGTCAGGATTTACTGAAACTTCAAGGTCTGTCTCTTCTGTTATTTTCTTTGCTGATACTAAATTGATTTGTATTTCACAATTGAATACAAAATCACTATCCGGCTTGATGTTTTTTTGATTTTCAGCAATTGCATTTATAAGTCTTCTAATCTCCGCAGGCTCTTTATCAAGGTCAAGCATTTTGAATGCTTTAAAACCCTGAGAAAAACCTAAAGGCATTATGTAGAAATTATATTCAAGAAGGTCTCTGCTAAACCATTCTTTTATACATCGTTGATAATTTCTAAGACAAGCCGCACCTAAAGAATAAACTAAATAATCAATCGGTTGATTACTGATATAATGTATAGATGTATCTCTTAAGTCAATTAAACTTGCAATATTTTTTCAATAGCTTCTGGAACTTTTAATAATTCCATAGCACCATAAACTTCAATTGTCATAGGTGCATTATTTCTGTTATATTTTTGATTTCCTTTATTGTCAAAAACATGAATTGAATCAAGATTGTCTTTATTATCTGAAAGGATTTTAGCTTTAAATAACAACTCCCAAGCATTGACAATTAAAATACAAAATACCTCATTGCGGTATGGAAAATTTGGTTTGTTATAAACTTCAATAGCGGAAAGCGAAGCTGCAATTGAGTTCTCCACAAGTTTATTTGTTATCTGTTTGCTCACTGCTCTTTATAATTAACTTAGTTTTTGGTTGAATAAACGATATCAATATACAATACAGTCAAATATAGTTGCAATGGTCGAAAATTGTAGTAGATATTTCGCCCTGAATTTTAGTCAATTAACCTGATTTAATGATGCAGTTTAATTGTAACAAAACGCCGGAAACAAAGTTGAGGAGGTGATGTGAGTGCAAGTTAGAGCTACTTGCAAAGTATTTTGTTGGCAGTAGTTTTTATTTCTTCTTTGTCGTTGGTTTTGAGGAAGAAGCTTTTGGCTTAACTATAGTTCTGCCGTTAGCAGGTTTAACTGTTGGCTTAGATGTAGAAATTTTTGATTTACTCATTTTATTTTTTTGAACTGTCTGAACTTTTCGAACCTTGACTATTAGTTGAACCTTGTTGTGGTGAGCCAGAATTTCCACTATTTGATGAGCCATTGCTTGTTGAAGGAGCAACTATAGTCCTACCTTTCTTTTCATAATCTGGATTACCACTATTATCCAACGCTTTATTTTCATTTGCCATATTAATTGCATTTTTTGAACAAAATAAAATTAAAAACAATATTCCGATAGTTAAACTAAAAGTTGTCCCCCAATTAATCCGCCGAATAATTTTGTTTCGTTTAGTGATTTTGCTTTCAAGTTTGGGGTCATTTGCATCAAAGTCCCAAATAGTTTTCTCATGATAAAAACTTGAGAGTTGATGTGAAATCAAATTTACAAGCAGTGTTAATGCAAGTAAAAGCCAGGAAATTATAAGAGTCCAAACAAACTTAGAAGTATTTAGATTAACAATTTTCTCAATAAATGTCAACGACAAAACTAATGTTCCAGCAGAAATGTATGTAATATTTTTTTCATAATCATCGTCACCTTTCTCTTTAATTTTTGCAAGAAGGTCACGTGCTTTATCTTTTTCTGGTTGTGTCTCCATAAAATTCCTTCCAACTCAAATATACTTGCAATAGTTTCAAGTTACAGCAAGTATAGTGAAACTTGATTTTAATAAATAGCCTGTTGATGGACTGAAGCTGAATAGGGTTACTACTGTTAAAGTGTGTTGTGTAAGCTGTGCTTACACAACACACTATTGTTTGAAGGTTTTTATAAAATTAACCAATCCATTTACATTAAAAAGCTCTTCAAGTTTTTCAGTTTGTAAAATTAAGGCTGCTGTATAATTTCTTTCTTTTTTAAAAGTATTTTCATAATAA
>CAXSDU010000135.1:0-6361 GCA_964236165.1 uncultured Parafilimonas sp.
GAAAGAATGCTGTTGTTGTGGATTTTTTAGCTTTCTAGAAATTACATTTCAAAGAATAGTTATGATTTTTATACTTTTTACAATTTTTTACTTTTTGGACATGTAAATGTATTCAAACAACGAAAGAAGAAGTAGAAGCCTGGCACATAGATAGAAATAATAAAGGAAGCTATAATAAACTGGCATTTTACTAATCAGGCTGCACGAATAAAACTGGAAAAAATATACCCGATAGCACTTGCTTTTATAATATTTGAACAACTGGTAACCAAGAGCCAAATTGAATGCAGGTTCAACACCTTCGCAATGCACAGCACCAACAGAGCGTTGCACTTGAATTAATTGCAGTCAGGCATAAATACTTCACTGAAAGAAAGAAAACAGAGTATAAAAACCGGTTTAATGAAGCTTATGATTTTTTCGAAAAACGCGGGTGCTTAGAAGGTGTAAAAAAATAAAAGAACTTGAAACAAATTTTTTCACCTAGAAAATTCTAAACCATTAAGATAGATAGTCATTATTCTACTTCGATAGAGAAATTATTACAACGGGTTTGGTAACTTTCAAATAAGCCGCATCAGGTGAGCTTTATAAAGCAGATAAATTAAAATCGAAAAATTATCACTTTCCAATTAAGCTTACGATTCGTTGTGAAAAGAAAATTATTTAGATGTTGTGTTACTACGCGATTTAGTTAACCAAGTTTATCAATTCAGTTGGATTATTGAAAGTATAAGCCAGCAAAATATGCCTGTAACAACGATTTATCCTGAATGGTAGCAGAAATACTCCCTCATTTTAAAATGTATAAACTTCCACCATTCGCCGAAAATAATTTATGGTTTTTGTGATCTCAATCCTTTAACTTCTTATAGAGAACTAAACCATTGTTTAAAGTAAAAGTGTAACTCAAAAGTTCAGTCTTAATATCATCGCCTTTACCTGACACTAAATCGTTTAAAAGAAATATCCTTGTTTGTTCAGGCAAAATAAGTCATGCAGAGTAAAAAACAATTTATTAGAGCACCAAAACTACCGAAAAATTACTTAAAAAACTTTATGTTTTTTCAACTTGCATAGAGCTAAATGTAACGTTATGCAATCATTATCTCAATCCAATAACGATGACATCATCTTAAGAAATTCAAGCGAGCCTTACTTCTATTTGAAGAAAGCGAATATAAATTAAGCAAGAAGCACTCGACATACATGCAGATGATAAAGACCTTAAGCGGAAACGGTTTCACTTGCCGGATATAAAGTTTGTTTCATTGAAAGATGGAATGCTGGAACTGGTTGCTACTAGTAGTAGTGAAAGGTCGATTACGATTTCATTTATCTCAATCAAAAATTTGTTTACTTATGGTATTTAAATTTACTTTTGTTTGCAACGATTCCATATTAATTGAAATCATTACTGCTATCAATAACACTTCGGATTTAATGTTTGCCAAAATAATGATTATGAGAAAAAACTTATGCCTTTTACTTATTGTAACCTGGTTTTGTACACTGACTTTGTCTGCACAAACGAAGCATGTTTTGCAAACCATAAATGATCCCTTTTTACAGCAACTTGTTAAGGCAAAAAAGGATATTCATTTTGATATTACGCAAAGTAAACAGGGCGCGATCGTCACCTTTTATGAAGAAAATAAAGGAAGTACATCTAACCAGCATTCATCAATAATAAATGCAACTACGGCAGCCTCAACTAACTTTCACATTACGAAAGATATAAATGCGCAAACAGATGCTAATCCTTCGAATACAGATTTTATCGACGGCTACCCCTTTGCTGTTCTAAACAACGTCATGTATTTTTCTGCTGATGATGGAATTCACGGATCCGAACTCTGGCGCAGTGATGGTACGGCGACAGGTACCTATATGGTTATAAATCTGGAGCCAGGTACCAATTCTTCTGCCCCATCCGAAATAATTACTGCGGCGAACAAGCTTTATTTTGTTACAGAGAATAATTCATTAGTAAGCTATAAGCTTTGGGTGAGTAATGGAACTGCACAAGGAACAAGTATGCTGAAAGACTTTGGATCAAGCGGTCCTGGTGTAAATGGTTCTTATGACCTTACTAATGTCGCTGGTATTGTATATTTTTTAAGTGGTAGTGCATATTCCACACAAGTTTGGAAAACAAATGGTACACAGTTTTCAACTGTTGAAGTAAAAGACCTAACTAATCTTGGGCAATCACCAACCTTAACTGCAACAGCAGCCGGCTTATATTATTTTACACTTTTTAGCAACACCACAGGAAGAGAATTATGGCGCAGTGATGGTACCGATGACGGAACATTCATGGTAAAAGATATTTCGGACACACTCGATTATTTTTACGGGCCTTATCAGCTTACTGCTTTTAATAATAAGCTATATTTTTCCGACGATGATGGAAACGGCAGAAAACTTTGGTATACTGACGGCACATCAAATGGTACGAACGAAGTTGATAGAAATAGTAATCTCGTCCTCGGCGATGATTACAGTTTTGGTTTTGTTAAAAAACCTTTTGCCATCCTTGGAAATGCTCTTTTTATGGCAGCCACCAAACCATCGACTGGAAATGAACTATATAGTTATGATACTTTAACGGGGTTTTCTTTAATAAAAGATATTAGACCCGGGTCAACAGGAGGCATTATTTATAATGTAACCGGCGCGGGTAAATATGTTGCTTTTGTTTATGAGGATACCGTAAAAAAACAAAACCAGTTGTGGATCACAACCGGCAGCGCACTTGGTAGAAGCTTTCTTATTAAATCTTATGCAAACTATACCTCAACATTTGATAATCTTACACCTGCCGGACAACAGTTGTATTTTACTTCCAATACACCAGCAGCCGGAAATGAATTATGGAAAACGAACGGCACATCCAAAGGAACAGTTTTAATAAAAGATATTTTCAAAGGTGTAACCAGTTCTTATCCTCAATTCCTTACAGTTTTTGATAGTAAATTATTTTTTAATGCAGCATCAAAAACGTCTGGAACTGAACTGTGGCAAACAGATGGATCAACCACTAATACGCGCCAGTTACTTGAAATAAATAGTATAACTACATCATATTCCGGGCCTAATTACTATAGTAAAATTGCAATAGGTGGCAACGCAGGCAGTTCGGTTAATAATACATTATTTTTTTCAGCCACTACTCCTGAGACCGGTTATGAGCTATATAAATCAGATGGCACATCTGCAGGCACTTTCTTAGCAAAAGATATTACGACAGGTGAGGAAGGTTCATTTCCTCAAATGTTCACGCATAAAAATAAAATCGTATATTTTCTTACGTTGGGAGTAAGCGAAAGCGGGATTTATGGATTAAATATTTTTAAAGCAGACAGTATTGGAAACATCACTTTAATACCTACGGAGCCTGGATACATAGCCTCATATGATGTGACAGACAATGGTAATGTATTTTATATTTTATACAATAGCGTTACTGGCAAACCCGAACTTTGGAGAAGTGATGGAACGCAAACAGGCAATTTCTTACTTAGTAATCAGGTTTCACCTGCCGCTTATCCTATAACGGTTAAAACGGTACATAACAAAGCCTATTTTACTGCTGCAACTGATGAGGAAGGAACAGAGCTGTGGGTTAGCGACGGCAGCCTTAGTGGCACTAAATCTATGAAGGATATTTTAAAGGGTAGTGGTTCATCTAATCCTTACTCACTATACCCGTTTAACAACTACATTTATTTCGGAGCAGATGACGGTTCAGGGGTTGCTTTATGGAAATCTAATGGCACCACTGCGGGCACAATAAAAATAAAAACACTTCAGCCTTATAATACACAATTTACAGGGTTGAATTATAATGATTTCTTTAGGTCAGTAAATAATGTTTTATATTTTAATGCAACGACGCCTGATAAAGGAGCTGAGCTTTGGAAAACAGATGGCAGCAACAGAGGAACTGTTTTAGTAAAAGATATTATAAACGGAAGTGATGGTTCTAATCCTTCTTATTTAACTGATGTAAATGACACTTTATTTTTTTGCGTTTCCAACCAACAGCTCTGGAAATCTAATGGCACTTCTGCAGGCACCATGTTAATAAAGAACTTAAACAGTTCAAATTATTACGCGTTTAATGAACGTTGTGTTGCAGGTAACAAATTTTTCTTTAATAAAGATCAATATTTATGGGTCTCAGACGGCACTGATGTTGGAACGCACATGGTGGCAGACAACGGTTTAAACGGCGTAAGTTTGATTAGCAATCTCGCAGCGGCAGGTAACACTGTTTTTTTTAATGGTTACTCTGATAAATATAATTACGAGATGTATGCAGGTGATGCTGCTAAAGTGGTTACGGATAAAATTTCAAACATAACCTCGCAAAAAAAACCGCCTTCATTCACTGCTTCAATTTTAGAAAATCCGGTAAGATCTATGTTGAGCCTAAATATCAAATCCAATAAAATTCAGGAAATAAAAATTATCATAGGCAATGAAAGAGGAGACATCTTTATAAGCAAAAGTGTTGATGTTAACAAAGGAGTTAATAATATAAAAATTCCGGTATCAAATTTTATGACGGGTATGTACGCTGTAAAATTAACTAACGATAGTGGGGATGTAGTAAGTCTAAAAGCATTAAAATAATTTCAGGATACATTTTGCTTTGCAGACAGTATAAAAGAAAAAGAAACATCAATAGTGGAAAGTAAGGGTGTGCTTTTGAGTATTACCAAGAAATTCACGCGCTTGCATTCTCTAACAGGTATATAATTAACCTTGTTCCAATGCCGGCTTTATAGCAACTATAGCTGAACTTACTTTCACATCATCACTTACATGATAACTTACGATCTTTCTGGAATATGCATCTGTGATTAAAGACAGGTATGCAAATCTTTCTTTTAATGATATATAAGTAATATCACTCACAGTTCATGTGCCTTCATCGTGCTAAAACCCTTTACCAGGTTGGGATAGTGTCGGTAATGATGTTTACTCATCGTGGTATGCACATTGCGCTTTGTTTTTCTTACCAACAGCTTGTTTTTTTCAATAATTCAAAGATTTTATCTATGCCCATTTTAATTTTATGTTGTTGAAAAACGGTTCAATATCTTTATATAACTTTCTTACTCCGCATCTTGGCTGATGCTTTCTTATGGCATCAATCTCCTGCAGTATTAATCCTTCATTGTAATGTTCTAAAAAATGCTTTTGGTTATGCTTGTGATATGCCTGCGGCGTTTAGCCCCACAGTATACATAACTACTGTATACTTGTTTGCTGATATACTTGTTTAAGCTGCATTACTGTTGGGCACCAGGCTTTTTTCTCATCTGTATGTTGATGTCTTTTTCAGCAATATCAATCATGGCATCAAGCGCTTCAACACGCAGCTTTTGCCATTCTAATTGCTTCTCTAATACAGCTATCTTTTGCTGCAAAGCTTCTGCTGATTGTTGCTGTTCTGTGTTTATTTTATTGTGTTTATTGCTCATGCTGTAAACAGAATTTGCTGTTGTTTTTGTGTCAACCTATTTTAGGACGAGACCAAACTGAAGTTGAAGATAACAAAAGATGATAAGAACTACTGCTGCACAATTGCCGTTTGTCAGCCAGGCTTTTACAAATGCCGTTGTTGTAGGCATTACTTTTTTCATACTACTCCAATTGATATTCCTTTTTGATAAAGCCTATTAAACTTATAGCCTTCTTCTTAGCTATGGTCATGTTGTCTATAAAAGTGTGACATAACAATTCATGAATAAAGAGTTTATTGTAATACAATGCAATTAGCGCTCTGTCATTTGTTATAAATGTATATTGGTTTACATTTTTAAAATCCGATGAATCAAAATGTGCATCGTTATCCGCTGTAATTTTAAGTTCTGAGTATGGTAAAACCTTTGCCTCTGCAAACCACTCTTCAATTCGTTCATCATAGTGCTCGAAGTGATTTCTAAATTTTCGATTTGATAGAATATTGTCTGCTTCCACATTTAGCATCTCTCGTAATCTTTTTCCACGTAATCGATTCTTACTTGGCCAAAGAATCCTGGATATATTCGCTGCTGAGACAAGTATTGATTGAATTGAGCACCAAACTTCTAAGCGATCAAAATTTTTATGTGTAGCCTGCAATCTTTCAAAGGCTCTTTGTGCAATCTTTGTGAGATAAAAGTTTTTGCGCATTTTTTAAGTCCAATAATGGATCGTAATCTGCTGTATTGGAAAAAAAATCGCTAATGATGTCAAAGCGAACATTTTCATTTTTTTCTTCGTTTATTTTGGTTAGCATTGAATCAAAACTGGAAGATTGCGAAAAAGCACTCGGCATGCTTACAATAAAACAAAAGAGAAGTAC
>CAXSDU010000135.1:6371-8828 GCA_964236165.1 uncultured Parafilimonas sp.
TGTTCCAAATGATGATGCAATGGAATTAATAAAGATGCAAGCAACACCAATGCAAGCAACATCAAAACAGGCGATTCATGTGTGAAGGAAGACAACCATGGATGAATAAGTAAGTTGATAAATTCAAACACAACCAATAATCCCAATATGCCAAAAAATGAAATCAATCTTTCATTGGCAACAATGCTGCGGCTGAATAATAAAAAGAGAATGATGAATGTAATAATACCAAAAGCAATCAATGCAAATTGGATATTTTGTTTGCGTTGTTCTGCATCTTTCTTTTCTCTTTCAGATAATTGATTTTCTCTTTGCGTTTCATTAAAAGTCATGTTTTGAATTTCCATTGCCCGTTCCCTGCTGAATAAACTGTCGTTGGCGGCTTGGGCAATTTGAAGATATTTCAAAGCCTCTTTATCATCTTTATTCGTATAAAGTTTTGATAATAGCTTGCTGGATTTTATAACATTTTCCAAAACACTACTCTGTGCAAAAAACAAAGATTTACGGGCATATAAAATACATGAATCCGGTTGCCGTTCCCCATCATAAAAGTTTGCTATGTCGAGATATGTATAAGACAATCCTAAAGTATCATTATAAGTAAACCCATTTTTTACCGCTTCACGATAATACCCTAAAGCGAGCTCTTTGCTGCCCATATTCAATTGTAATTCGCCCAGGCCAAGCAGCGTTAAACCTAATTGATATTTATCATTGGTTTTATTAAAATATTCATAGCTGGACTGATAATATTTTAATGCTGAATCTTGTTTATTGAGCGACCTGAATAAAAATCCCAATTCCCCATGTAAAACAGCTAACCTGTAAAACGCATTATTATACATTGCGTTTGCTTTGCGATAATATAGCAAGGCTTTTTTATAATCTCCTTGCTGCATATAAACAAAGCCAATGGCATCACTTGAGTATGCTATGCCATTTATATCATTTATGTACTCCCTTATTTTTAATGCATCTAAAAAATAATAAAGTGCCCGTGGATAATTACTGATAGATTCATAGCAGTTACCTACCTGGTGTAAAGCATTTGCTTCACCCTTTTCATATTTTATTTTTCGGGCAATCTGGAACGCTTCTTCTGCAAGGTCAAGACCGTGTTGAAAGTTCTGACCATAAAAGCTAAGTTTAACAAGTGCATTCACTTTAACAGTATCTTCTTTACTGGTTTGTAATAATTTATTTAAGCTGTCAATCTGCGGTGCCTGCGCAGAAAGATTTATTACATTCAGACTGCATAATAAAAACAATATTATTTTTTTCACGCTCAGTCAGTTTAGGTTTTATCTCCTTCTAATTTTTGATAGTTTTTTTCGCAGCCGCCAATCTTATTGCTTTATTTTTCTCTATCATTTTTTCTTTAATCCAATGTTCCAAACGGTGATGCAATGGAATAAGTAACGCTGCAATACAAACCAATGCAAGCAACATCAATACAGGAGATTCATGTGTGAAGTGCGCAAGCCACGGATGAATAAGTAAATTGATAAATTCAAAAATGATTAATAAACCAAGTATGGCAAAGAAGGAAATCAATCTTTCGTTTACAATAACAGTTCTGCTTAATAATAAAAAGAGTGTGATAAAGATTATAATGCCTAAAGCAATTAAAGCGTATTGAATATTTTGCCGGCGTTCCTCATCTGCTTTTAATATTTGTTCTGAAATTTCTTTTTGACGAAGATCTTCGTCAAAAGTTAGTAACTGGTTTTGCTGAATAGTTCTTAAGCTATTTACGTTGTCATTCGCTGCAGCATGCATATCTGCATACTTCATGGCTGAGTCATTATTTTTATTCCTGTAAATATCCGTGAGTAGTTTTGATGGGTTAAGTACCATGTTGGCAAAAGAAGTTTTTTGTACTGCTTCAATCGCTTTATCACCATACCATATAGCCGAGTCGATTTTATTTTCTTTATAATAGAATTGTGCAATGGCATTGTATGATTCATTTATCCACCTTGCCGAACCCGAAGTTTTTGCCTCATTAATAGCTGTATTAAAATAGGCAAGAGCCAATATGGGCTTTTTCATTTCAGTGTACACATCTCCAATAGACGAATGTGTAAACGATATACCGGATTTTATGGAAGTTTTTGTAGTAAGCTGTTCCCATTGCTGTAAATAGAATAATGCGGAATCGAGTTCATGCATTCTTAAAAATGCACGTCCCAGGTTACCTGCAATTAGTGCCTTTAAATTGTAATCAGGGTTTTTATCCTGGTAATCGTACGCTTGTTTATAATATACTATTTGCTTAGCTGGTTCAAGAATGTAATTGTGAGCGATGCGATTTTTTATTATTGATAATAATTCCGGATTACCTGAAGCCTCAGCCATTTTTAATGCCTTTAAACCATACTCTAAACTCCTGGTAATATTTCCAATAGTAAAGCTTTGATACCCTAATTGGCAAATAGCAAATGCTTCAGCCTG
>CAXSDU010000136.1:0-8816 GCA_964236165.1 uncultured Parafilimonas sp.
CTATGCGAATGCGTTAGCTCATCAAAATTTATCACATAAAACTTTGGTTCAACTGTATATTTTTTTGATTTAAATTTTAAAAACTGGTTGTATGCAATCCTTGATAAATCATCATACTTAAAGTCGTAAATAAACATGCTAAAGCCTTTTTCAATATGTTGTTTGATGATGTGTTGAATGATAAAATAAGACTTGCCAGCACCAGGCGAACCCATCACCAACAAACCACGCATAGGGTTGATAAAATTTATCCAGCTTGATATGATTTTTCCTTTCAAACTATATTCAGCAGGCAGGTTAATTGAGTATTCATTTTGCAGTAACCTTTCTTCCTGCGGAAAGGTTTCATTTGCTTTATTAAAAACATCGCTTTCCAGTTTGTCTTTAATAATTCTGGACATCAAACCACCGCCTGTCATGATTAAAATATACCCAACTGCTGTAATAGAAATATAAATTAGGGTTGAGGTAGTTTCAGCTAATGGAATATTGAACGAAAATCCACTGATAAAGTAAATGAGCAAGCCGGTTAGCAGATATGCAAAGGCAATTTTATAATTAAGCTTTTCAGACTTCTTTCCTTTTGCACCAACAAGCGACAAAAGCAAGGCGCCAAGAGAAATAAATTTCGTCTTATAAAAGTTGCTGAACAAACCTGTGTGGCTGATATTCTTTAAAATAATATCAGAAATATTTGCTGTTAAGTTCCATGCAGCAAATGCACTGTAACAATAAAAATAAAAGTGCAGCATTAGTATTACAATGCTGATCATCCTCGTCATATCAATTATCTTTCTTAATCCCTGCTCATTCTCTCCTGTATTGATTGACATAAGACATTTTTTAATTGTGTGAATGTTGTTGTTTTCTTTTTCTCTTTCGTTTAAATTTTTTCTGTTCAAATGGCTCGTTTGCGTTTCGGTTTTCTTCCGGCTGCAGTAAATCGTCAAGCAGCTTTAAAGGCACACCTTCAGACGCTGATATATCAAAATTTTGCGCATTGATTGGTGAGAAAATTTTTTTTGAATGCGGCTCTGATAATTGCTCAGCCATACTATGAACAATTGATTGTTTAACCGAAGGTGTTGTTTCAGATGATACTTGTTCTTTACCACATCTTTGTTGAATAGCATTAGCGCTGTATTGCTTACCTAAATGGCTGCCGTTAAAAACACATTTTGTATGATGGTCAACATAAGTTATCCCATATATAACGCCGTTATTATTCTGCCTTAAAACAACCTGTATTTTTTCTTTTTGGAGCGCCTTCATTAAATCCGCCAAAGACCCGTTTGATTTTTTTAGAACCGAAAAATCAATTGCATTCATTACTCTTTGTTTATGTCTTTGCCTTTCCCGTTCGTTGCTCTCAAACTTTGCCTCTATATTTTTTAACGTTGGATTACTGTAAATTAAACTTGCTTTAACAGGTACTCCTATCTTATTGCCGTTGCCATCAAGAATGCGATAAACCAGACCTTTACTTTGATAAATTCGTGAGCCTTCACTTCCTCTGTCTGCTAAAACATTGTATTGTTGTAATACTGCATTTAATTCTGCAAGCGATGCGTATTTGTATGTGTTTAACACATGGTCTAACACATTTGTTATGGCTCGCTTCGTTTCGGATTTACCATACATTATTTTTTGAATAGCTACCGGCTTCAACTCATAATTCAACCGGTTCCTTTTTTCAGCTATTATCAAATGATATTCTTTTTCAATTTCCTTGCTTGCTTGCATAGATTGATTGCGTGCGAGATTATGCAGCGCTATTCTTCTTCCATCGTTCTTAATATTGGTTGTTACAATATGGATGTGAGGATGACCGGCATCATTGTGCTGGTACACCAGGTAAGGCTGTTCGCCAAAGCCGATTCGCTGCATATATACATCCGCGATTTCTCTCAATTTTTCAGTGGTTAAGTGGTCTGATACATCGAAATTCAGCGAGATATGAACACTGTTTACTTTGGTTTGCTGATTCAATTTTGCCTGCCTTTCCAAACGGTTTATTTTATCACTAAAACAAAGCAGTTCTGTATCCTTTGGATAGTTACCGGAATGAATACATTTTGCCACGCCTTGCCTCAATTTATTTTCATTATAATGCAGTGCATTTCGCAGGCTTCCGCTGTTATGAATTATTGCAACCACTTGTCTGAAATTTGATTGATTTTAGATTTGATTTCATTCACTTTTTCAAGCAGAATTTTCTGATTGTCTTCATTCAAAACAAGCCAGGTTTTTAACTCTTGTAAATGATTCAGTGTGTGCATTTTTTTGACGCTTTGATTGAAATTATTTCCGATTGCATTTAACTCGTTTCTAAGCTTTATCATTTCTGCCATAAAGTCGTCAAGAGATTGGTTGCGCTGATTAACCGTAACCACTTTATCAAGCAATACGCGCCTTGCATATTCACTCAGTTTTCTGCACGTGGATTTTGAAAACTTAGCATTGATTGTTTTATAGTCTTCATCCTTCAACCGGATATGAAGCCATTTGGAGAGGTTGTTTTTTGTTTCACTCATCACTATTCATTTTCACTTTAAAATTCTTGTTAATAACCGCTCACGACTTCGGAGTAAGAGCGGACAGAAGCCGGTTGTGATACAACCGTACTTCTGGCAGATAGCGGCAAAGCGTGCTATCTCGGATACTCTCATCATTTAAATCATCATATAAGCTTAAGGTAATTGAAAAGATTCTTTTTAATAGAAATCATACTTGCAGCGGGCGAAAGAAGGATGATTACTTTATCTGCGGACTTTGTTTTTGAGATTGACCAATGTGCATCATCCAATCATTTAAGTCTTTATAGCTTTTATATAAATGCCTTTCATCATTGAATTTTTGGCTGTCAATTTCAAGTGCTTTTTGTGTGCATTTTTGTCCGGTTGTATCACAATCGAGGTAGAGATGAACAGACTTATGCGACTGCATTAAAGGCAAACTTTTCTGAAAAAAAGAAGTGCTGTTTAGTATTAAAAAATTTGTGTTTGGCTGTTCCTGTTTTTGATGAATTGCCTGGTAAGAAAGGAAATTAAAAAAGCCCTCAAACACTGCAATTTTTTCTGCCTGATTTTCTATCAATGTAATATCCTTTGGGGAGCTGCTTGCTTTAAATTTTTCGTTCCTCAATTCATAGCCGCCAGCATTGTTTTTAAATCCTATCGCATAGTATTTTTTACCATACAATTCATAGTCTATTTCCCTACAAAATTTAGCTGCTAAATCAATCGGTATTCTTCTTTTATTCAGGTATCTTATCAAAACAAAAGAAGAAATTTCCCGTTCCCTAATCACCTTAATTTTCTTTTCTTCTTCATCTTCTTTTTTGGCTTCAATCTTTTGCTGTTGAAAAGAAAATGGCTTGCTGAATTTGAGAAATAAATCTTTCACGCTGCAGTTGTGATATAATATTCCAAAGTCAATAATATTGCCGCCTCTGCCATAGCCGAAATCATACCAGCGATTCATGTTGCGGTTTACTTTAAAAGAAGGTGTTGTTTCTTCTCTGAAAGGTGATAAATACCAGTAGTCGTTACGTGTAACTTTTGCAGGTTTAAAACCAAGGCTTAACAGGTAGTCGACCATGTCCGTGTTTTTTACTTCCTCTGCGGATGGAAGATTGTTGCTGAATTTCATGCATCATCATTTTTCAATTTCACAATCAGATTTACAGGGACGAAATTAGAAATGGTAACAATGATTTTAATATCCACTTCAAACTCTGAAGGGGATAAACCAGCCTTATTATGTAGCAGCATTATACTTTTGAAGCGTGACAAGATTCGTGAAAATGAAAAAAAATAATATGCAAACAACAAACACAATCGCTAAAGTTTTTGAAACTATTTTAAGCATTCCGGGAATGAATGAGAATGTAAAAATTCAATTATCCATACCAAGAAAAAACGTATTGCTCTTAAGTAAAGTAATCGAATGTGGCTTAGCAGTAAAAGATGCATTAGGCGATGATAACATTCTTGCTATTACACCAAAAGAAGTATTAGAAGAATTAAATGCAATTTCTGATGAGCTACTTAAGAAAGCAGGGCTTGCAGAAATGAATGAAAAATTAAATGCGCTTAAATAGACAATATGGAAATAAATGTGATGTCCTGGAATGTGGCAATAGAAAGAGGATATAATCCAAGCTTATATACTTATAGTGCAGCAGATATTCCGTTGGGAGAATACACTGCTAAGCTTGAGTTTAAAATTTGGGCAAAAAAAATAATGGGTATATCCTGCTATATTGTTCAGGAACAAACAGGGAAAAAATTTCAGTTAACTATCTATCGTCAACCGGCTACAAAAGAATATACGCTTGATAGTGGAGGAATGAGCTTTGATGACAGTCCGGTAGCTTGCATCTATCAGCTAAAAGTTACAAGGAACGACAAGGGTAGAATAATTTTTGAAAAGGCAAATTTGGCTTAATAACTATCTATGTTATCAAAGCAGTATGAATGTTGCTGTATTTAGTTGAAGCACTAAATGTTTTATTGAAGTTAATGTAGCTTGGTCTTAGCCTTGCAATTTCCTTTTTAATATTTATTACTATGAAACCTTGAAGGAAGCGGTGTAGATTTTTAAATGCAATCGCCAGGTTCATTGCTTTCCCTCTGACTGATTATAACTTCTTTCAGAAGCGCCTTCATTCGTTTTGACTAACTTGCTTAACATAGTTTTTTGAACTGATTTATTTCAATCAGTATGAGTAAACATTCCATTACATCGTATATAGCAAATCATGTTGCACTAAGTGAAGAAGAAAAGCAATTACTCGCTGATGCTTTCAAGGAATTTAAAGTTAAAAAAAGACAATTTATTATTCAGCCAAACTTTGTTGCAAAGCATCGTTATTATGTTATAAAAGGCGCATTAAGAGCTTATGTAATTGATGATGCAGGGCTGGAACATACTATACAATTAGCCATTGAAGACTGGTGGATTTCTGATTATAACAGTTACGTTTATCAGCAGCCTGCCACTATGTTTGTTGTTGCGCTTGAAGATTGTGAATTGCTGCAGATTAGCCATGAAGATGAATGGAAACTTAAAGCTGCTTCTCACAAGTTTGAAACTTTCTTCAGAATTATAGCAGAACGTTCTGTTGCATTTATGCAACGCAGGTTAATTACTAACCTCACGCAATCTGCTGAAGAGCGTTACGATAATTTTTTAAATAAATATCCTTTGCTGACGGAACGAATGCCGCAGTATGTTATAGCTTCTTATCTTGGAATGACAACTGAATTCTTATCTAAAATCAGAAATAAGAAAGTGAAGAAAAAAAGTTGAACTACTTCTAAAATAGTTGTGTATGGGTTTTCAATTGCTTTTATTAAGCGGGTGGTTGCTTTTTCCTCATTCATTTTAAGCTGCTGATGAACTGATATAATTACAAGATCAAAGCGCTTCAGAAAGTCATTTTCATAATCCAAATCACCGGAAACACGAATATCACATTCAATGCTTTTAAAAATTTTAAAGGGTGCAAGCTGCTTGTTCAGTTTATCAATCTCCTGCATCTGCTTCAATACTTTTTCCTCTTTTAAGCCGCCGGCATAATGTGCATTCTTTGAATGGTCGGATATAACAACATATTCATACTTCAATTTCTTACATGCTTCTACAAAATCTTTTAATGAATCAACACCATCGCTCCAGTCTGTATGATTATGTACCACGCCCTTAATATCTTCTGCTGTGATAAGATTATCGCTACTGTCAGCGAAAGTCCACTCGGCAACATCTTCTCTCATTTCTGGCGATATGTACGGAAGCCCGGCTTTAGCAAAAATTGCCTCTTCTGAAGCGAACTTATTTTCATTGTTTAACTTATATGAGACTTTACTCACATGGCTCTCATTTCCTGTACGCTTAAACAGTTCGTAATAAAAGCTACTTTTTGCAACATGATAAATTGTTACCGGAACTACATCTAATGTATGTGCGTTTGTTTGAGCTTTATCAGATGATTGTAGTCTTATTAACCTGGGAAGGGATGCATCTTTAAAATCTTTAGCAGGCACAGCAGCAATAATTTCAACGCGTTCAACGGTAGTAGCCTGCCGTCTTACATCTCCGCAAAGGCTAACCAGGTTTGTCTTAAATATTTTTTGTAAAGACTTTACCAATTTGTCTGCAGTACCAGCAACGCTTGCATAATGGAAATGTGTTTCACTGCTTCTATATGTTTCTATTGATTCGAGGATGTTTTGTTGCGTTTTAGCTCCGAACCCGGGTATCATACTCACAGCGCCGGTTTTACATGCTTCAAGCAGTGCATCCATTGTATCAATCTTTGCTTCGTTCCATAATACTGAAAGCTTCTTGCCGCCAAGACCTTTGATGCGCATCATTTCGAATAAACCTTGCGGTGTTAGTTGTATTAATTCGTCAAGGGCTTCTACAGTTTGTGTAGTCTTCAATTCATCAATAACAGTAACAAGTTCAGGACGGAACAATTCAGTCAATTGCTTTCTATCCATATCTGCTACAAGTTCATCTATATTTCTTAGGCGATAGGCTGCGCCTGAAAGCAAGGCTGACAAACGCGCATCTTTATTGTGAAGCAATAAAAGTTCACCATAGAGATTAAACAGCTTACTGATTTCACGATTTGATGACATTATGCTAACTTAAGGGAATTTGGTCTATCGCGCTTCAAATTGATTTTCATAAAGCGATTGAGAAAATCTATCATTACATAAAAACCATTAATGCGTCCTAAAATTCTACTTCGCATGTTTGCAACGCCATTGCCATAATTATTTAATTGTGAACATGCAGAAGTGAATTGCCAATACTTTTTTAAAGGTGCGCTTTAGTGAAGTGATGAGCGAAAGACGCTGTGTGTCCGCTTCAATAACTTTATGCAGTCTTTGAAACAATCCTGCATTGGGCTTATGATTGAGCGATGGAATGGAAGCATGGAATGAAAGAGTTAAAGAATAAAGCGGAATACACATCATATTTGAAGGCTTAGCTTCGTGAGGTACGAGCGAAGGGAAACTGGGTGCCTTGTGAAAAAAGATTAATAATTTCTTGCTTTTGCTGACGAACACCTATTTACCTATTATTGTTGTATTGTTCATCAGTTACCTTTTCCATCCATTCTACTACTTTACCATTAAGGTTTTCCTGTATCGCAATATGCGACATGCCGTTAGTTGCCGTAGCACCATGCCAATGTTTTTCATTTGCTTCAAACCAAACAACATCACCCGGAAAAACTTCTTCTTTGACACTGCCTTCTTTTTGAACCCAGCCACAACCAGATATTATGATTAATGTTTGACCTAAAGGATGTGTATGCCATGCAGTTCTTGCTCCGGGTTCAAATGTTACACTTGCTGCTGCTGCTCTTCTCGATTCATTCGGCTGAAACAATGAATCAATTCTTACAGAACCGGTAAACCAATCTGCCGGTCCTTTTGCTGATGGTGTTGAACCAACTCTTGTAATGTTCATAATACTTTTTTTAATTCACTAGTTTAATTACATACCTGGTTTTTTTGCAGTGGCTATTAGTGTTACATCCACCAATTCTAAAGACTTGACCATATCTTTCACCGTCTCTTTGTATTTTTTAAAGTGTGGAGTAAGTATATGTGATTGGTAAGCTGCTGTGTCAGCATAAATTTCAAGAATAGTAATATTTGACGGATCTTTTTTGTCAGCAACGGCATAATAAGTTAATACGCCCGGCTCATTATTAACAGCCAATTTCATTTGCTCTTTTAACGCACTGTCATATTTTTCAAGTTGAGAAGGGTCAACTTTAATTTTTGCTAAACGTACCATTTGATTTTTTTTTGCCCAATGGCTTTGTTAATGCAACAAAATGTTGCCCCAAAAACTATAAAAACAATAACAAACTTCATTGACTTATTTTAAATGGCTAATCTATTGAATGATTTTAATTTTCTTCAACCAACTCTTCACTTCTGTTTCTGCTTCTTTTGCCTTTTCCCCTTTCATCACAAACAAAACACCTTCTTTTTCTATTCCGCCTTTTGTTTCAAAACCTTCTAACACTTTGCTATTCGAACATAGTTGTTTTACCGTTTGAAATCCGCTTCCAACTCCATAACCTGCATTTGTATTAAATGGAATTACAGTCTTATTGCTAAGATTATATTCATGTAAAAAACTTTTTATTGCTGGTGGCATTTGCATGTCCCATGTTGGAAAACCAATAAATACAACATCATAGTTTTCTATGCTGTCAATCTTTGTTTTTAATGGTGGAAGATAGCCGCTTGCATTTTCATCAACTACCTGTTGCACTGTTTGCTTATAATTTTCAGGATAGGGTTTTTGTAGTTCAAGTGCTATTAAATTTCCACCAATATTCTTTTGAATAATTTCTGCAATGGCTTTTGTGTTGCCGGTTCTTGATAAATACACAATTAATACTTTCTTTGATGACATGGATTGAGCATTTGAACAACCAGATGATACACACAAGCCAATTACTAATAAAAAAATAGTTGCGCTTTTCATCCCTTTTAATGTAATTGCTTTGGTGCTGCTTCTACGTTAGATAAAGATTCTACGAATGATGGCAAACGTTCTCCTTTAATTTCAATTTGTGCAAGCTGTGTGTTGAATTTCTGTAACTCATCAGCAGTAAATTTTATATTATCGGCAGCACTGTTTTCTAACATGTGTTCCATTTGTGTTGTTCCTGGTATTGGTACAATCCAAGGTTTTTGTGCTAAGAGCCATGCTAATGATATTTGTCCGGGCGTTGCCTGTTTTTGTGCAGCCCAAGTCTTTAGCAAATCCACTAACTT
>CAXSDU010000137.1:0-8600 GCA_964236165.1 uncultured Parafilimonas sp.
TAGATAAGTTTTGATTGATTTTGTTAACGCGTATGCTGAGAAGTTTTAACAGTAAAATTTTTAAACTTCATACTAAAAATTATAAATGTTCAGGAGAGTGATATTACTTTTACAAACTTTATTTAATCCTGGAAATTGCCTGTTCTACTTCATATACTCTTATTTGATGAGGGAAGTTTGCATAAAACTCATTGTCTTCATTAATACTGTAACCTTTTTTAAATGCTTCTCTTGCTATTTGCAAATATTGCTTTTCAAGAGCGTAGTCTCTTTCTTCTTTATAAGCCATACCTAAATAATAGTTGGCTATGGGATGCTGTGTATATTGAGCAAGACATTTTAATAAATAGGTTTTTGCTAAATCATAACGCTTCATTTCATAATACAAAACACCAAAGTAAAAGAGCGAGTTGAAATGAGCGGTTTTTGGCGTGTCTCCATTTGTTTCTATTAGTATATCTTTTTTAAAATATTTTTCAGCTTCCGAATAATTTTTAAGTTCCAGATAACACACTGCTTGCCAAAAGAAATAACTGTGATCCATCTCATAAGCACCGGGAAAATTCTTTGTGCTTGCTGAAAATCTGTAATCGCACCTGCATAATCTTTCGTGAATATGCATTTACAAAAGCCTCTGTAAGATATCCATGTGTGCGGGTCTAATTCAGCGGCTTTATCGATTAACGCAAAAGCTTTTTCATACTCTCCATTCTTCAGGTAAGGTACTGCCTTGTGCTGGTAAGCTTCAGCGATGTTTGGACATATTGATATCAAACTATCAGATAAGGTAAGCCAGCGGGGATTATTATACATATTTGGTAATTCTTCTCCCTTATCTAAATATTCAGCAATCAAACTATCCTTTCCCTTTCTGCTTGAGCAATCGCAGGTCGCTGAAGTTTGTCCGCTGCAAAAAGATGCAAGCAAGACGTTAAGGAATAATATTAATAACCTTTCCATTTTTTACTTTAAAAGTTATAAAAGCTATGTATGAAAAAGTATTACCTCTGTTATCTTTTGCTGTCTTCCAATCATTAAGTGTATTCAAAAAGCGATATAATTCATTTACAAAATCTTTATTGAAGTGATAACTTTTATAGTGTTCATCTGTTTGTAAAACTTGTGTTCGTTTTGTTCTTCGTCCTTCACAATCAACTCTGAAACGAAAAGTAATGTAGCCACTGCCCTGAAAGGATTTATTTGTTTGTTGTAAAAATGTTTGTACTTCTTTTAAAAGTGTGATTGAGCTTTTTGGATATTTTCCTCCAACCTGGTAGTAATAAACATTATAATCTTTACAAGTTGTATTGAATTTACTGTTGTATCCGTATACTCACCATATGGTAAAGTATACACTTGTCCGTAACTGCGTCTCGTTAATAGCAACAGTATTATGATGGCGGCATGCTTCATTGTGAAAAAAAGCTAATTACTTACTTAAACATATTTAATCGTTTTAAAGTGGAAAGCTTATAAATGACATTGTGTAGTTATTGCTTATTCCAAATCATGGTTAAAACTGAGTCATTTGTATTGTAATAACACATTTCATATAGTTGTTGATTTTTATCATAAACGTTCTCAAACCAATCTTCAGGAAATATAATTTCTTTATCTGAATATTTTTTTCCTGAACTATAAAATTCACCTGCTCCACTAGAGGGGAATACCTTCCGTCCTTTCTTTGGCCATGTTTGTTTAAAATCAACGGTTGCCATGCTCCATTCAACAATACCTTTTTTAAACAAAATAAGAATCATAGGATATAAATTACGTTGTAAGTATCTAAATACGCAGGCAGATATACTTATTTGAAAATGATTTTCGAGGTTGGTAATTACATTGGGATCACCTGGTTTTTTTAAGCAAAGTGTTTTAAATTTTGCCGAAGGGGCAAGAGAAAATGATGCAAAAAAATCAGCGTATATTGATACGAGGTATAAAAGTGATTATTGCATTAATTCCGTTGATTTAATTGCGTTTAGCGAAATAGTAAGAAAGTTAAACAATCTTTTAAAAGAAACAAATGCAGTATATTGATTATTGACAGCGATACATTTCTCTTATGAAAAAACACCGTCAAATAATTTATTCCATTGCGCTTTAAAATTCTTATGAAAAGTATTGTCGGTTAAAGAGCCTTGCATAAAAAAAGATTCTTCCATATTTGGACTGAGTTGATTATACTTTTAAAATCCAAAAAAGCATAATTATAATTTTGTTTATCCAGTATTCGAAGCTGCTTGGTTTAGGTTGTTCGACATTTTAGAGAAAAAATGTCTTTTTAGTGATACATTTCAGAACTATCATCGTTTGGCAAATTTTTCAAATGGCTTAATCCATCCATTATGTCGGGTGTAAAGGTGTCAGTGTTATAAAAGAGCTTTCGCTGTTCTTGTATCCACTTAAGCCTATGCAGCTTTTCTGATGATGGATTAATTATATATGATATGAGATGCATTCGAAGATTCAAATTCGGATGGCTATAAGTTAAATCTCCAAATCGTTTTGCTGGCTCTGCCAGCATTATTCTTAGACCACCACCATGTATGTCATATCTGCTTTCTAAATAATAATCAACTCTCGAGTATAATTCTTCTATATCCTGTACTAATTGTCGGGATATCTCCAAATGACTGTTTTTCACTACATCTGCAGCAAAAAAATCAGCGAATAATTCTTCCTTCATTTCTGTCTGACTTTTCAAAAAAAGAGAATCTAACTTAATGTTAGCAGCTTGCATAATAGAGTCGTTTTCTTTTCCAATCAGATGACCTATCTCATGCAATAAAACGAAGACTAATGCATGAATTCTTAAAGCAGAATCTTCGTCTAAGAGTCTGAACGTTTCATTGCATATGGACCTCCACGAAGATGAAATAAAAATGCAGTTGTTTTCTTTTGACGCTTCAGCAATTGTTTTAAGCGGAAGACCGTCCGGTTGCGTTAAGAAGTAATACATATTTTTTTTGTGAAACTCTTTTCGTTGCCAACCGCATAAAATTTGAGGTAGATGCTTTTCCTTGATTAATTGATTAGCTATATTCATAGCTTGATAAACCTCATTTCTTCCAATAACGGACTCAACCAAACCCATTGAGGACAATTTATCTTGCTCACCGTGAGCATGACATGACATAACAGATATTAGAATAAAGCTCGATAAAGTTGCGAGACGAAATTGTATCATTGCTAATCAAAAACTGCTTTGCAGCTTAAGCTTCTCGAGTATAAGTGTAACTTCCTCGGCATTTGCCTGTTGAATATCTTTATAAGAAGCTATTATTAAATCTCTAATTTCAATTCCCTTAGTACGCCTTGCCTCTGCTTCCTCTTTTGCTTTGACAGAAAAACCCGTCATGATTGTTGCTGCGGCGGCTAACAATCCTATAGTTTTTGCTAATTTTAATTTCCCCGCTAACGAAGACTGAAGTAATTCTGTTGACAGATTTTCAGTTTTATTATAACCTAAATACCCGGCAAATAAGGTAATGACAGCACCCAGAAAAAAAGCACCCCACGAAGCGAATATTGAAATATTATTCCATTTTTTATACGCTTCTGCATTTTGATTCATTGTTTCTTCGGCTTTGGCAAAAACAAGTTTAACTTCTTTTTCGTTAATTATTTTTACATCGGAAAAACCTTTTACATTTCCTGGCAAAGATATTTTTGTTGTAGGATCAGTGGAGATTATAAGTTGATAGACAATAAAAAAAATACCAATCAGTAATAACAGCAATCCACTAACCTTAAGAATCTTAATCATAAAAAAAATTGAAACTGTAAGACGTTTGTAAATACGTAATGATACAAGTCATGGCTTAAACAAATTCGTAATTAAACTTAAGTTGAAGATAATATTTGTGCTCAAGATAAAGAGCTTTGTATTTTTTATATCCCACTTTTTTAGATGCCTTAATGCTTTTTCGCAAAAATTGAATAACAGTTTTAAATCACTTTCTTCCTTCATTGCAAAACCGTATAATAGAACTTGTATTGTGCATAGAACGATCGCAACCCGTATTGTATCAAACCAAAGCCAGCAGGCTATTTTCGTCAGCCAAGTTGCATCTCAATTTTTTGGCAGTCTTCAATGAAATTTCTGTTCAAACAGGATTAAAATTTAGCGATCACTGTTTTTTTAAATTTGGATGAGGTGCCGGCACCGAACTTGGGCCATCTTCTGTAGTAGGAAAAATTTCAACAGTTTTAGCATCACCTTCTTGACCGTAAGTGAATATAATTCGTGTTTCGGATATACCTTGTTTTTCGGTCAAGTACTTCATAATTGCATTTACATGATCCCAACTAAGTTGCTGGGCTCTTTTATCCGAAGTACCATACGCCACTAACTTTATTTTACAGCTTGGATTAGCGTTTAACTGCAACACAATATTGTCAAGAATTTGGTTTTGCCGAACACTTAGTGTTGCACTTCCATTTTTGAATATTATTGAAGGAAGGCCTCCGATTGAGCAACCTGAAACTGCTACATCGTTAGGATTATAATAGTGAGGTTTATTAAACTTAATAATATGTGCCATTAATTCATTACGATAAAATAATGATCTGTTGAAGAAAGCTATCTGGTTGATAGTTAACTTATTGAAGGCTGTATCAATTTCCTGTAAATTATCTTGTGAGAGATTGGCGGCATATGTGTCAAAATCAACCTGATTGCTATCGTATTGCATGGAGGCTGTGTCAATGCTCGTTACGACATGTTTTTTATTGATATTCAAAATTTTATCAGCTAATGCCTGATTTAGACCTAGAACTGATTTCAAATCATACTCTGTTGAATTTGACAAGTACTGACTTGAGCATTTTTTATAACAGGGCACAGTTGGCTTAAAGGGTGTGATAGTACAATCACAACTATCTTGGGCGAAACAGAACGCACTTAACGTTGAAAAGACCACTAAAAAACAGTATTTCATATTGTTTATTTTGTAACTTCCCAAGTTCCTAAAACCCACCAAAAAAGATAAATAATCAACCATAGCATAAAGCATGATAAGCCGACCTTAAAACAAGTTAATTGACAATCAAAATATGAGTTTATATTCTCTCCAATCTTTAAAAGCAAGTCAGAATTTTTTGTTGATGCCGCTGCCGCATTACTTCTCGAGATATCATCCCCGTAATGCATCGAAAATAAAAGCATTACCCATCCCGGAACAAACAAAAAATAGACTTTTCTGAAGTGTGTATTTGCAGGCCGTAAATAAGAAGTACTAACTATTGCTAAAATAGAAGCGCCAGTAATAGACAAGGACCACGTTATATAAGTTCCAGATACTTTAATTATCGCATCAATTTGCTGAGATATATCTAATAAGAAAAACATTTTAAATTTTATGATTATTAATGATAATTATGTAGGGAAAATTATTTTCTTGACACACTAAAGTTTATAACTGGAATATCAATTGCAAGGAAAATGTTTGCTCTTCCCGCCAACAATGGTAAAACTGTATTTTCTGTATTACCTACTTTTCTGAGAGTTGGACCCCACTGATAATTGAAGCCTAATGAAACTGGGTAATTATAATTCTTTATTATTGGAAAACCCCATATAAAGCCAAGAGATGGTGACAAAATTTGCCCTAATTCAATATCCGACTTAATAGATTGGTCACTGTTTACTTTGTAAGTAAAGATTGCTCCAATATCAATGATTCCTCCATAAAGTGTACATGAGCCTTTTGGAAAAGCAGGAAATTTGTTCCAATTAACAGCAATACCCAAAGGCGCAGTTATACTGGTAGAAGTTTTCGATAAAGAAACATTTTTATACTGTGTATTCAATGAATAAGCAAATCCAACATAAGAGTTTAAACCCCAGGAAAAGCTGTGCTCCTTTTTTATTCGCGAGCTTCCCTTAGGAAGAGCAAATGCATTAATCGCTTGTTTTATGTCGTCTGCACTTTTTGCTTCTGCAACAGAAGAAATAAATAATCCATAATGTAAAAAGTCACTACTCAAATTGTTCATGGCAGCAACTTGCTTCTGCTTTTCTTTTTTATTTAAAACTGAATCGGGTTCATCGCTTATATCGTTTCGCTGCTTAGTAAACAATAAACTTAGCAATGTGTCGGCTTTATAAGTAGCCATACTATATTCTTTTTTTTCAATATGATAAACCACCGAATCAGCTTGTTGGAGTAAAGGAATATATTCATTCTTGATCTTTAAAAATTCCTTTTGATATTTGAGAGTTGTACTGTTAGTAGGTAAAATACCAATAGCTTTGTTGGATAAATCCACAATATCGCCGCTGATATCAATGAAGCTTCCTATTGCAGTGGATAATTTTATTGTTTTTGCTGAACCATTTACATTTTCTATTGTGGCTTTTATAGCTTGAAAAGTTGTGTTGAAATTAGTAATGATATATTTCGTTTTAATTATTTTATCTTCATTATTTATAAGTAGGTTTCTAAAATCAAAAGTTCCGTATTTTATTCCTTTAGCATTTTGAGCAATAAGACCCATGAATATTTTAAAGAAATTATCATCCTTATTTAATTCATCAATTTGACCTATTCCAATCCATGATAAATTGGTTTGTTCGCTGTTACCAATCTGCACATTTGTAAAAGCATAAGACAAAAGAGCAGCTAATTTTATTGAAGCGTTATAAATATTAGGCTGTGTTTTTTGAACGTAAGGAGCTTGGTTTATATAATATAAAATGTCTGCTGCTGATTTATTTTCTTTGATGAGATTAATTAAATCGCATGTTGTAAACAATAGAGTTAATTCGTTGTGTTTGTTTATAAGCGTTTGATATTTTTCTAAAGTTGCTAAGCCACTAATGTTAGAGAGAAGGTTTTTAATATCTGTTTCATAAGCCGCTTTTAGGACATTCAAGATTTGATTGTATTTGGTTGGTTCAATTTTAGTTAGGCTTTCTAAAGTATTCGGAAATAATATTTTTAATTCGGGAAACTTTTCCAACTCTTCTTTCAAACGAACAAAAAACGCATCATTAATTTCCTCATTTACTCGTTCTATATAAAAATCAGCCAGCCCTTCTGCTAACATTGTAACCGAAGGAAGTGAGCCACCTGCATTTGAAGCGCTTAGTTCTCCTCCATTAATATTCGAAATGAAGTCTGTTTCTTTATCTTTGTTAAATACATCTGACAGATAAATATTGTCGTTATACTCGTTTTTCAGAAATGAAAAATCGAGACTATCGGTATTGTCGTTACGTGCGAGAATCTCATTGATAAGTTCTTCACGGTCAGTATCGTTTGTAAATTTAACAGAATTCATATATGCTGCAAGTCCAACTTTTGTGACGGTATCTGATAAAATCTTACCGGTCGAGGATTCGATTATTTTATAAACTGGTATATAAGTTACAGTATTCGAACTTTGTGTATTATTCGCAGCGCCTGGTGCTAAAGGCTTTTGAGTTGAATCTGAACTATTTCCACCGCTTGAAGGCCCAGTATTCTTCTGAGTGGAAAACTTAATACTTGTAGTAATGTTATTATTGCTTGGTTTGTTTTCCAAAAAAACGGGATAAGCACTATAATCGGCAAGTGCGTAATATAAAGCTTTTGCATCATAGTAGGGTGATTGTACTATTTTAGAGGTTCCAGTTAAAGTTTGTGCATTTGATGTAGCAGAATGAAGAATAATAATGGTTGTAAATAAACAAATTTTTATGTGGTTCTTTTTCATGAGTGTTATGTTTAGATTGAGTATTGTGTTCCATAAGATCGTATCCACTTGCCGGAACGATAATTTTGTATTAATAAAGTATAATCAAGAGAACATACACCAGACTGAGGATCACCAATTATAATTTTGTTTCCTTCATAACCATAAATAGCAATAAAATGATTTTGGTTATCATTCCAAGATATCTGGCATCCTATTGGCCAACCGTTATTTATTTGGTTCCTTATTTCATCCAGTGTCAAATACCGATCTATTGGCCATGCAAAATTGTTTGTGTGAATAAGAGCTTCTTGTAGACTAAAAACTTTCTGACAAGCCACCGGTGGGCTGTCAGCATTTTGAGTCGTTACTAAACTACAACTGCTATCTAATAGATCGGCGGCAAGTTGACTTTGCAGCCATATGCTGTTTGGGTTATAATAAAATGAAACACTTGACGCGACAGCTGCCCAACACCATTCATCTAATATTTGTTGCTGAGTTTGATAATCAAGTATCATGACTTTAATTATTTATTTTTATATGGGGTGGAGGTGTAGTTGGCGGAGGTGTATCAATTGTCGTAGAATCATGCAATGGAATTTCATTATTACTGTTTCTTCCTAAAGCAGAAAAATTATTTGGAAATGTTGATTTATCAGGTGAAGTATTCGATTTAAACTTATTAGGTAAACCGGATTCGCCTATCGTCTGTAGCGCCTTACTCCCCAATGCGATACCTATTAAATAGGCCCAACTATTATCCAATTGAAAATCTTTAAAATCTGTGCAAGCCCAACCAATTTTTACGCATAAAAAAATAAACAATAGTAAAGAGACTGACTTCATTATTAACTTTCCCCTTTCTCTTTTTGGTGTTTTCATATACGCATGTCAATAGAATCATGATTTATATAATA
>CAXSDU010000138.1:0-8596 GCA_964236165.1 uncultured Parafilimonas sp.
GAAAAAGGAATGCTTTTAAAACATTGTGTCAGCGTTTCTTCTAAGGTAGCATTGGTCACTTTTACCGTTATCTTTTCATTCTTCAAATCTTTCTCATCGTAAATAAAAAAGTAGCCGATTTGCTTTTTTACAGATTGCAATACTTTGGTCAGCGGCTCCTGATTTACATCGAGTGTAACCTGGCTGAAACCTTTTGCGATGGATAACAAAAAGCATAAGATGAGTACAGTAGTCTTCATGTTTAATACTATTTTGGAAAACAGCTTTGGTTAATGCATAGCACTGCTTGCAGCATCTATTTCATTGCTTGCCGTGCTCTGTTTGTTTTGTAAATTCTCTTCTGTTGTTTCTTTCCCGTTCTTGCCCGGAAGATTATCTATGTAACTTCCGGTGCCGTTCTGTTTGCAGTAGCCATGTTCTCATGTGTGTTGATGATGAATGAATTGTTTATCTTGTTCTGTCAGGGAGTGATGGTGATTTTCTTTCCTTCTACCTGATAATGAATGTTCAGTAAACCGATTATTTTCAAAGCCGTTGATAAAGTTGCATTCCGGTCAATATCGCCGCTGATTGTTCTTGCCGGAATCGTCCCGTTATATTTCACGTCTACATCATACCATCGGGATAGCTGACGCATCACCGTTTGAACGTCGGCAGCCTGAAAGTGAAAATACCCTTCTTTCCAGGCAATGGCGGATTCTTCGTCTCTACTGCTTACCATAATATCGTTACTCGTTTGCTGTGTGACGGCTTGCTGACCCGGGTTAATAATCTTTGATTGATTTCCTTTTGTTACATTCACTTTCCCCTCCAGCAATGTGGTTGTAACGTCAGGCTCATCAGCGTAAGCATTAATATTGAAATGAGTGCCTAAGTCTTCCACTGCCTGCCCTTTCATCAGTACACGAAACGGCGCCGCAGCGTTATGTACAACTTCAAAATAGGCTTCTCCATACATCAATTCTACGCTACGGTTAATGTTTGAAAAAACTTCAGGGTAACGTATGGCAGTAGCTGCGTTTAACCAAACTTTGGTGCCATCCGCCAATGTCAGTTTATATTGACCGCCTCGCGGAATGGTAAGCGTATCATACCTGATAACTGAGCTTGGGTTGCCGGCTGGTACATCGTAATTAATCTCTCCATTTTTTGCCTTGTTGATTGTAACATTATTCTGTTGAGCCAGCGTGCCCTCACCTGCATCAGTCAGGCTTATTTTCTTACCGTTGGATAACGTTAAAATTGCTTTATTACTGCCGGGAGCTATGTCTTTAACTTGCTGTTGCGCTGTTTGCGGTTCCTGATTTTTTTGATGAATAAACAGGTAGCTTACACCAAGAACAATGATAACAGCTGCTGCAGCAGCCCATTTAAAAGAGATAATTATAATGGGTGATTTGCGCTTTGTGATTTCGACTTGTAACTGCTTATATACTTCCTGCGTCCCGGATTCAAGTTCTGCATCAGAAGTTGTTTCCTGCAGTAATGCCTTATCAATATTGTTTTTTAAAAGTTCTTCATTTTCGGTCGAAAAAAAATACGCCAGCAGTTCTTCCAGTTCTTCAGAACTGCACTGGTTATTTTTATATTTTTCAAAAAGGAAAGTAATGCGATCCATTTGCTGCGTATGTATAAGTAATACGAACGAGAAAAAATCAACAACTACTTAAGTAAAAATTTTTTTGAAATTATTTGTGCATTGCTGAAATGTGCTATTAGCTACAAGCTTACCTAATTATCATGGCGGCAATTATCAGCACTGAAAGATCGCCGTGCCGATGTAGAAATTTTTGGATTTCCTTGTTTGCCTTTACCATGTGGTTGTTTACAGTAGAGATGGAGATATTTAGCAACCCGCTTATTTCCTGATGGCTTTTTCCTTCTCCTTTACTTAGTGTATAAACCAGCCGGCGTTGCGGCGGCAATATATCAATAGCAGCCTTTATCATTTTGCTGCTTTCCTTAAAAGCAATGCCTTCTTCTGTATGCGTATAGCTGTCAATGGCATGGATCATAAGGGTTGCTTTTGCTTTTTTATCTATAGAAGCCCTGCGAAAATAGTCATACACCATGTTCCTGGCAATGGTAAACAGATAAGATTTGAATGATTGTTCGGGATTGATGGCTGCCCGGTTTTCCCATATTTTTAAATACAAATCCTGAAGTAGTTCCTTCGCCGTTTCGTTGTTTTTTACAAGGCTACGGATGTTGCTCAAAAGCATTTTGCTGTGCAGGTTATATAACGCATTAAAAGCAGGTTCACTTCCCTGCTTTAATTGCCGTAGTAATAATAGTGTATTTGTTCCCGTGCCTTGATTCATGCTGCTTTATGGCTGTTCAATGCTAACAACGTTTATGTTTGATTGGTGATTTCCCATCAATTTGGGAAATTACCTTATTGGAATACTTCAGGTATATAACCGTTTTTTCTGAAATGCCATCTCTCTGTAAAATTCAGATATTTTGTCAATAGAATTTAGTTTTATCAGAACAAAAAGTATCCGAGGTGTATCAATCCTATTTAATACTTCGACAAAAGTTAATTAACTTATTCACCGTTATTTTATGATGGATAATTTCAATAACAGTCCATAACTAATACTCCAGACACAAAGATTTGGTGTCATTACACAAAAAAGACATGCTAGAGTAAGCTTAAATAATGTTCAGCAGTAACCTAATCGCCAATTCATAGCAGCGTTGTTGTTACTCACTGGCGACCATACACCACCAGTATTGCAGATACTTATTGCTCATGTTTTAATAGATTATTTCTGTTTTTTCTATGAGCAGCAAGTTTGAATGCCGTGGTTAAATACTACCTATTTTCAGATGGCAGTATGGCTGATACCGTCCTTTTAATCTGGCTTTCTGAAGCCACCGCCTTACATTTTATAATAGTGGTACCTGATTATCCGCCTGCTATCGATTTGTTGTAATTGGTACTTTTTGTTTTTCTTCCCCAAGCAATATGGGCTGCGGCAAGAGCCATAAAAATATTAAAACCTATCTGCGAGGCTTCGCCTCTTTCAATATGAAAAATACTCGCTGCTATCATCAGTATAATGCTTCCGTACGCTGCGTAAATTGTAAGGTTAGGTTTAATATGAAGTAATGCAGGTAGATTCAATCCTTATTCCTGCTAATAAATCCAAAATCGCTGTTGCTTTTACTAATCCTGAATTCTCTTTTACCCACTGCCACGGTAAGTCCTATGGCTTTAAAAGTTTCATTGAACCTGCCCAAATAAAGGTAACAGTTGAAAGCACTTGAAATATCCAAAGAATTATATTTAAAGTTTTAATGTTTGCTATTGAGTTGTCATGATTATTTTATTTGCAGATGCAAAAGTGAATAATTCTACTATTTAAACTACAGCACTTTCATTTCAGATAGCACTACTTGAAACAAAAACTAATTGTTTAGTGTTTCCAAAAAGAGCCACCTTCCAACTGCCCGCTCTCTAAATCATTTTTAGCAATGGTCAAAGCGTTCTTTAGCATTGAGTGAACTACTCTCATCAAAATTGCACGAACAAAAAAGCCTGTTACAGAATTTGTTGGGATGGCTCTGTATTTCCATTCTATTTTGGTAATACTATTCCTTAAATCAGTAAAAAGCCACTCGCCTTCAAGACGCTTAAGAAGGAAGCTTAAAACTTTAGAAGTGAAATGGTCATTCTTATAAGAAAAGGATTTCGGTGCATCCATTGTTAGCAAACTCTCCTGAGAAGTTGACCCATCTTTAAAATAAATGGTTCTAACCAAACCTGCTTTGTTCCAGCCTTCTTTAATGCTGGTATCAACAATGGCTGGGATTAACGCACTTCCACGAAAAATATGCATCAGGTTAATTGGAGCGATATAATTAAAGGCTTTATCAACCGGAGAATTGATATTCATTTTAATTGTTGTCTCAGGATATTTCTTTTTGCTCTGAGCTGTTTTGCTTGTCATTATCTTTTTTTTAATTTTAAAATGATAATGCAAAGCTCTGGACTAAGAAAGTGGAAACACTTGTCATTTGACAAAAAAAATTAGCGGATGCTTTTCCTGATTCTGCTTAATGAAAATTGTGTAATACCTAAATAAGAGGCGAGCAGCGATAATGGTATTCTATTGGCAAGGTGTGGAAATTTGTCAAGGAAATTGATATACCGTGATTTCGCATCTTCTGCTATCATCGGGCTTATACGGTTTACTTTTTCAATTAAAGCTTTCGTGGTAATTTGGTTGATGATATTGTCCCAACCGATAATAGTGAGGGAAAGTTCTTTTAACGCTTCAGCGGAAAAAATTACCAGTTTACAATCGGTAACGGCTTGTACATATTCCGAAGATGGAATTTTGTTATTAAAACTATTCAGGTCAACTGCAAAATTATTTTCATCAATAAGGTACCTTGTAATCTCTTCTCCTTTGTTATTGTAGTAGCAAACTCTTAAAATCCCTTCTACAATAAAAGCAACCTGTTTTGCAATTTTTCCTGCCTCCGAAAAATAGTCGTCCTTGCAAAGTTCGATTTCTGTTATTTTGCTTGTAATAACGTCAATTTGTTGTTTGCTCAAATTGCCAAACTGCAAAATATATTTAATCAATTCTTTCATTGTTGCAAAGTTAGCAATAGTTGTCTGCGCACATATACCATTTGATAAAAAGTGTTTATTGTCAATCGTCATAGTCGATGTTAGATGTTGTTGTGCATGATAATTTTTCTAAAATCAGCGAAGGACTTTTCATTCGTAAAAGTTGATAGAATAACGGCAATTGAAGTTAGCACAAAGCCTGTGATAAAAGTTCGCGAGAGGACAATACACGGATCTTTACAAACTGTGGGGTTGAGTGTCGTCTAATATTGTCTGTAACGGTTCGCTGCTTGCTGAACATGGCAGACTTCGTAGCAATGTGTCAGCTTGGATAAAGATACACTGCTTAATTAAAAAACTATTGCTGACTGACTTCTGCCAGCGGCTGTGGCCATGTGTAAGCGGCAACGCATTTATCTGTCAATGTTAGCAGGTATGTCGTTCAATAACTGTATAAAAAAGCCACAGACAATCTGTTTACCTGTGGCTTATAGTCTTAAAGTGATTGTTTCAGGCTTATTTCAATGCGTAGTTAATAAAATCTCCATCCACTAACAATTCTGTTCCTGTAAGGAAATTTGCATTTTCAGAGGTCAGCTTGAAGAGCACCAATGCGGACGGAAAATTATTCCATTATCAAATCAGCCGCTTTAGTTTCTCCCTTGTTTAGTTCCGAATAAATTAGTCTTATTTGTTCCGCCAACTTTGTATTGAATAAAGAAATAAAAGGTGTGTTGTCCGCCTGTGTTAAATATAATCGGGTCAATAATAAAAGTTGCAATTCCATTTGATGCTGTAACAATCTGTTGGTCTTTATAAGTAGGGTCTGGTCCAAAAGATTTATAAACATCTTCACTCATTTCGTAAATTATTACGTTTGATTGAGTAACTCCTGCACCATCTTTCACTGTGATGATGATTTTTGTCTCACTACTTGGTTGTGGACTGTCCGACTTCTTACAACTTACTGTAACAAGTTATAAAGAAGCAAAACAAATTGAAAAGCAATACTTCATGTTTGTTGTTTTATGGTTTAAATTATAGTTTGAAGTTTTAATGAAATTATGTAGCTGGTGATTTTTCCCAATTATCACTAACGATTCGCTGCTTGTTGTAGCTGTAGAACACAATCACTATGTTCTTGAACATCGGTTGGTTCCAAAGTTAAACAGGGAAGAAATTCAAAGGAGTCAACGAACAGAGAAGAAGAAATACGCAAACAACATAATGCACAACTTTGATTGAATCATCACATCCGCTAACAAGCACCCCATCCAGCATTCACCTGCCTTTTTTGATTGATGCTAAGCCATCTGCTGTGTGGTCAATATGCTCATTTAAATTTATTTTTAAAAAGCCGGTAAACATAACTGGTTATTCAGCCAAATTTTAAACTTGTCATGCTTAAACTTCCTGCTAACAATTTATCATTAAATAAGGATATTGTTTCATCTTTTTGTTTTAATCCCAAACTATAAATTAAAGGCAAATAATGATCCGGTGTCGGGATGGAAAGTTGTAATGCCTTCCCTTGTTTTTCATAATCGATCAGCGGTTTAAAATCACCGTCTAATAAATTTTTGTTTATGGTTTCTTTTGCTTCAAATGCCCAGTCATAGCCGTAATTGTCTTTACTGAAGTTTGCAAAATCAGCCTTTCTTAAATTATGGATGATATTACCGCTCCCGATAATTAAAACTCCTTTGTTACGAAGCACGTTTAATTTTTGCGCTAATTCGTAATGGTATTGTGCCGGTTTCGTGTAGTCTATACTCAACTGGATAACCGGTATATCTGCGTCAGGATACAGATGTGTTATTACGCTCCAGGCGCCGTGGTCAAGTCCCCACTTTTCATCCAGTTCAACCATTGCAGGCAACAGCAGTTCTTTGGTCTCTTTTGCCAGTGCCGTATTCCCTTTTGCCGGATATTGATAATCAAATAAGGCTTGCGGAAACCCTCCAAAATCGTGAATGGTTTGTGGTTGTTCCATTGCTGTTACCATGGTACCGTTGGTATACCAATGGGCAGAAATACAGAGTATCGTTTTAGGCGTCGGCAACGTTTGGGCAATCTTTCTAAATCCTTGCACAAACTCGTTTTCTTCAAGGGCATTCATCGGATTTCCGTGCCCGAGAAACAGTACAGGCATCCTTGCTGTATTTGGAAGCGATTTGGATGCGGTATATAGTGAATTTAAATTTGTCATTTTGTATATAAAGGCAACCCCTTAGCGTTTAAAATATTCCTTTTATAGCTTACAGCAATAGTGTGAACAAACCATGTCGTTCACACTTTACTAAATCAAAATTTGTTTGTGATAAATTGCTTTTTGCTGTTAAGTAGCATGTCTTCAATTATTGAAACACCAGTCTTTCAACTTCCTTTCCGTCAACCGTTCTAATGAAGAAAGCGGTACGCTTGCCATTTACTTCGTCCATCGTACAACTCCAATCAGGCTGCACATTAACCGCATCGGCTAACGCTTTGTCATTCGGGCTTGTAAAGCTCACAATTGGTTTGCCGGTAGGTTTTATTGCGGCAGCAACTGAATCCGGTAACTGTTTATAAAATAAATATTCGTAGTCAATTCGCGCATTCTTCCATTTTACAATCGTAGCCATATTAAACTGTGGCGACCTTCCTACAACGCCTGTCCATTCTCCTTTTGCCACGTTAGGCGTATGCTGAATCACTTTGGCATCGGGCATCTCTTTAATTGATTTTTCCATCATTGCTTCATGGTCTTTCATGCCGATAGTTTTCCAACCGTCTCCAAACACTTTTACATCGCTGGTGTGGTAATGTGCCAATACTTCCATATTGGTATTCCAGCCCACAAAATCTACCAGGTGAAAGTTGTTTATATTTTGCTGTTCTACTGCATGTGTGCTGCTTTGAGAGAAGCTGGTCAGCATTATTGCTGTCGTTAAAACGGTAAGGCTAAATTTTTTCATTTGCTTAATTTTTAAATAAATTGATAAAGCAAATTTACCGTCACACTAATCTATTAACCGTTCGCCTGTGCTAAGAAATTACGAGTTTGATTTTTTATTTCTGATCCTGCTTAACGAGGAAGGTAAAATACCCAGATAAGAAGCTATAAGGTATTGAGGAACCCTCTGCAACAGGTCAGGCTGAAGGTTCCTGATTTCATTGTATTTAGCTACTGCGTCAATTGAATAAATGTTGGATAAACGCAGTAATGTATTTACATAAGCAGTCTGGATATTTAACCTGTAAAACGTTTCCATTACGTGATGTTGCCTGCATATATCATCAAGGTCAGCTTTTGAAAGTTCCCAAACTTCGCACGCTTCCAATGCCTGAACGGTAAATAAAGCTTTCGAGCCGGTAAGAAAACTAAAGAGATCAGAAATCCAGTTATTCTCTTTGACAAACTGAATAACCTGCGTGTCGCCATTGTCAAGTTGTTTATAGGAGAACAACAGTCCTTTCTCAACAAAATATAATTTATCGTTGGATTTTTCCTCTTCAACAAGTTTTTGCTTTTTAATGATTGATCTGGCTTTAAAGCAGTCGGAGAACAACTCAAAATCAGCTTTCGAAATTGAAATTTTTAAATTTATATTTTGATAAAGAGTTTCTTTATTAAACATTGGTCAGCATTGTTCAGAAGAATCGCTATGTTTTATAGTAAAGATTCAATCTGGAGACTAAATTAATCTTTAATGCTGATATCTACTGTTGCTGTTCAACTATTTTCCATCAGGTTATAACCGGACTTAAATGATGAACTACTGGCAAAGCGGAAGGAATATGTAATAATGTCCAAGCGCATGTTTGTGTTTTTGTTTTATGTCCAAGCAAAAAGATGATGCAATTTCTTACATCAGCTTCATATTACAATTAACCTTCTCCATTCATTGAAGATTTGTTTAGCCAAATACTTAAATGACCACTTCATAAGATTTTAATTCGATTTTCGAACAGTAGAATCATTCTAACCTATGGGTTTATTTCAACAAGGAGTACCCATGCGTCAACAAC
>CAXSDU010000139.1:0-8567 GCA_964236165.1 uncultured Parafilimonas sp.
ACCATACATTAATGCAATTCCCATAAGCATTAAACCGGTTGAAAAAGCACCCATTAAAAAATATTTTAAAGAGGCTTCGTTGCTTTTTAAGTTGCGCTTATCACTTCCTGTAAGAATATATAATGGAATAGAAAGAATTTCAATTCCTAAAAACAACATTAATAAGTTATTGTATGAAGAAAGAATAGTTACGCCGCAAAGCACAAAAAATATCAACACGAAATATTCTGCTACATAATTTCCAAGCCTTTCAATATCTTTTCCTGTAAGTAAAACATAAATCAAGGTTGAAGCGATAGCAATTGAATTAAAGAACAAACCAAAGCGTGTATAAACAAGCATGTTTTTCGCATCAATATTAAAAATAGTGATGCCGTTTGTTTCCATAATATTTACAACAAGCAGTAACAATAAACCAATAACAGCAATATGCCTGAAGCTTGATTTGTTCGAAATCAAGAAACTGCAAAACATCATTACAATTCCCCAGCCTGCCGAAAATATAATTGCGTTCATACTGTTAATCTGTTAAGGTATTTTGGTAATAAGCATACTTGCCTGTTGTGTTAAGTTTATAATTGGTTGCGGATAAATACCGAACACAAGAACAACTATTACCAATATTACCAATGCTGCATTAACGTTGAAGCTGCTATCATGCGCAGATTCTGTTAGTGCAACTGTATTACCATAAAATATTTTTTGAATCATGTTAAGTGTATATACAGCTGCCAGTATAATTGCAATAAGCGCAACGCCTGCCATAACAGGGCTGTAACGAAATAAACCATTAAACATTAGAAACTCTCCAACGAATGCATTGGTTAAAGGCAACGCAACATTTGCCAAGCACATCACTACAAATAAAATTGCCAGTGTTGGTGCTTTTTTTGCAAGTCCGCCAAGCTCAGAAAATTTTCTGGTTCCGAGTTGTTTTTCAATTGCATCAGCAACAATCCACAACCCTATTATATTAATGCCATGATTGAACATTTGAATAATCACGCCTTGCATTCCCACTTGTTGATTGGCAAATAAAGCCGCACACATTAAACCAATATGCGCGATGGACGAATAAGCGATCAATCGTTTTATATCATCCTGCCGTATTGCAATTAATGATGCATACAACATTCCAATTACAGAAAGCGCAATAATGATTGAACTATTGCTTTGAGATGCTTGCGGAAATATTGGAAGCAGCCAGCGTATTACACCAAACACACCCATTTTAACCATTACACCACTCAGTAACATTGTAACTGCAGTTGGAGCTTGTTCGTATGTATCAGGCTGCCATGTGTGAAAAGGGAAGATGGGCATTTTAATAGCCAGTGCAATAAAGAATAACCAGAACATCCATTGGCTTTGTGACGCAGAAAGTTTTGCATGATAAAAAGATTGCAACGCAAAAGAATGATCTGGTGTTTTGAAATAAATAAATAAAATAGAAATAAGCATGAGCAATGAACCGACAAATGTGTACACAAAAAACTTGAACGTAACCTGAATGCGTTTTTCACCGCCCCATATAGAACATAAAAAGTATGCAGGTATTAAAGCGAGTTCCCAAAAAAAGTAAAACAGCAATGCATCCATTGAAAGAAAAACACCCAGCATTCCTGCCTGGCACAGAAACATAAATCCGTAAAACCTGCCTGCGTTTGAATAAGTGTTTTTATAAGTAGCAGTAATAATTATTGGTAATGATATTGCCGTTAATAAAGCAAGTATTTTACTTAATCCATCCAGCCCTAAAGTAAAGCGGCTTCCTAAATCAGGTATCCAAGCAACATCATAATGCAACTGATTTGTTTGGGTTGAATAAATACTCAACAAAGCAATCACCAATGTTAGTATGGAAACAAGCAATGAAAAGCCTTTAGCAGCAATTTCATTCTTTATGAAAAAAGAAATTAAACCACCAATTAAAGGAATAAGTATAAGTAATAAAGCAATCATGCTTATTAAAATATTTTTTGAAAGAAATTAAAAATATCTGTCTGGTTCCAGAAAATTAACCACAATACCAAAATAGAAAATACCATGAACAAAATATATGTTCCTACTTTACCATTCTGCACCAATCTTAATCGTCGTGATGAATATTGAACAAACGTGCCTACACCGTTTACAAAACCATCAATGCCTGATTTTTCAACTACATTTTTTAAAAACGCACCAACATAAGTAAGTGGGTTTACGATAAGCGCATTATAAATTTCATCAACATACCATTTGTTCGCAACAATTTTTCCCAAACCTTTTGCTTCATTTAATTCAGGCTTTTTAATATATTTTGCTAACGCTATAATAATTGCAATTACAGCAACAGCAACCGAAATTCCCATCAGCATGAAATCTTTACTGCTGGATAGTTCTTTTACATTTTTTGCTGTAATAACAGGTGATAAAAATTTATGCAGATTTGAATTGCCACCAAACACTTCCGGCACATTTACAAAGCCGCCAATAACAGCAAGTATGGCAAGAATAAAAAGCGGAATTGTAATGGCAAGTGGACTTTCATGTAAATGATTTTTTTGTTCTTCAGTACCGCGAAATTTTCCAAGAAAAGTTGTTGCATATAAACGGAACATGTAAAAGGCTGTCATTCCAGCACCAATTACACCAAGTACCCAATACACCGGATTTGCAGTATAAGCAGCAGCAAGAATTTCATCTTTTGAAAAGAAACCGCTGAATGGCGGAATACCTGAAATAGCAAGACATCCAATTAAAAAAGTTATGTGTGTAACAGGCAAATATTTTTTTAAGCCGCCCATATAACGCATGTCTTGCTGATTATGCAAAGCATGAATAACAGAGCCCGCGCCAAGAAATAATAATGCTTTAAAAAACGCATGCGTCATTACATGAAACACGGCGCCTGTGTAAGCGCCAACACCTAATCCTAAAAACATGTAACCCAACTGGCTAACGGTTGAGTAAGCCAATACTTTTTTAATATCATTTTGTTTGATGGCAATTGTTGCAGATAGTAATGCTGTTGCAATGCCAACAATCGCAACGAGATTTTCAGCAACCGCACTTAATGAATAAAGAACGTTACTTCTTGCTACCATATAAATACCTGCAGTAACCATTGTTGCTGCATGTATTAATGCAGAAACAGGTGTTGGTCCAGCCATCGCATCCGGTAACCATGTGTATAAAGGAATTTGTGCACTCTTGCCCATTGCACCAATAAATAATAAAACAGTAATACCTGTAATATCGGTTGGTGAAAGTTGCGAAACGTTGGCAAATACATCATTAAAATTTGCTGTTCCAAGTTTTGATAATAACCAGAAAATCCCCAATAAAAAACCAACATCACCAATGCGGTTCATTACAAAAGCTTTCTTTGCTGCGTAATTATAATTATCATTTTTGAACCAATAACCAATTAATAAATATGAACATAAGCCAACACCTTCCCAACCTATAAACATGATTACATAATTAGCGCCCAACACCAATAACAACATGGAAAAAACAAAGAGATTTAAGTAAGAAAAATACCTTGCAAAATGTTCTTCTTTTTCTTCATGCATGTAAGAAGTTGAATACATGTGAATCAAAAATCCAACGCCGGTTATGATTAATAGAAACAAAGCTGAAAGCTGATCAACCTGGAAAGCAAAATCAATTTTAAAAGAAGCAATGTTTATAAATGGAAATAATGGATGAACAGGTAAAACACCGCCAGATTTTACATCAAAAAATAAAATACAACTTATAATAAAAGATGCTAGAATAACGCCGCAACCAATTAAAGCAACAATATTTTTTGATAAAGATTTTCTGAAAATGCCGTTAAGCAAAAAACCTATTAAAGGAAAAAGCGGAACTAAGTAAACCATAATGCCCCCGACCCCTAAAGGGGAGTTTTTTAGCCTCAAATTTCTTTACGAAATTTAAGAAGTTTATTTTATTTTTTTTAAGCTTACCAACTCCTTGTAGGATTGGGGCTTAATTCTTGAGCCTGTTTAAAAAATTTACATCCGTTGAATGTGTATTTCTATACATCATAACAATAATAGCCAATCCTACACTTACTTCTGCAGCAGCAACTACCATTATAAAAAATACAAATAATTGTGCATCACTACCAATATTTACCGGTACATTTTTGTCACCGGAATTACCTAATGCATAATGCATTTTTGAAAATGCGACCAGCATCAGATTCACTGAATTCAGCATTAATTCAATACACATAAAAACAATAATGGCATTGCGGCGAATTAATACGCCAGCCACACCAATACAAAAAAGTGCTGCTGCTAAAATTATATAATACTGAATCGGCATAAATCAATTTGACAATTTATCAATTCGATAATTCGGCAATTTTATTGGCTCATTTACTAATTGTCGAATTTCCAAATTATTCCTTCTTTCCAATTACAACAGCACCAACCATTGCGCTTAAAAATAATATACTACTTAACTCAAACGGCACTACATATTGCGTAAATAAAATCTTACCTAAATTTTGTATCAGCCCAATATCACCATCATTCATAGTTGCCTCGCTGTTACTTATTTCACCGGCAGAACGCACAGCAGAAATCATTACAAATAATAATAAGCCGCCTGCAACCACACCAGCTAATTTTATTAAAAAGTTTTTTTGAGGTTCTACACTTGTATTTAAATTCATCAACATTATAACAAATAAAAATAATACCATGATAGCGCCTGCATATACAATTAAATTTACAATAGCGAGGAACTGCGCATTTAATAAAATATAATGACCACTTATTGCGAAGAAAACAACAATTAACCAAAGCACACTATGTACAGGATTTTTACTCACCAAAACCATTAATGCGCTAAACAATGCAAGTGCACTTAAAAACCAGAATAATATTTCGGTAGCACTCATTTTAGAAAGGTTCTTTTATTGCTTTTTTATTTTCTCTTAAGCCTTTCGCGATAGCAAATTCTTCAGGCTGCGTCTTTGGATCAGGGATCAACAAATCTTTCTTATTATAAATAAAATTTTTACGATTATATGCTGCGGGTGCAAATGTTTCAGTAAGATAGATCGCATCTTTTGGGCAAGCTTCTTCACAAAATCCACAGAAGATACAACGCAACATATTTATCTCGTACTTGGCTGCATATTTCTCTTCACGATATAAATTTTCTTCACCTGGCATTCTTTCCGCAGCTTCCATTGTTATAGCTTCTGCCGGGCAAGCCAATGCACATAAACCACACGCTGTGCAACGTTCTCTGCCTTCTTCATCTCGATTTAAAATTTGTACGCCGCGAAATACCGGGCTGAATTGTCTTTTTTGTTCAGGATATTGAATGGTTACTTTCTTTTTAAAAAAATGCTTTATCGTAATAAACATTCCTATAGCAATATTCCACAAGTAAATGCTTTCGAGAAAAGTCATTGGCTTACGGTCAACTGGTTTTGCTCTGTTCGTTAATGTTGTCATTCTATAAATTCAAAAGTAAAAAGTAAAAAATCAAAATCAATGTTTGTTATTGAATTATCTCTTTTCTTTTATGGTCATTAATTATTTTTAAAACTGTATAAATACCAGCACAAAAAATACCTATTATTATTAATATATCTAAGGTTAACTGATTATTTTGAAAAAAAGAAATTCCGCCAAAAAAACTTATAATAAAAAAGGCACGAATAATTTTAATATAATCTGCATTCTTCTTAGTAATGATTTTATCTAAAAAAATGTTCATAGTTAAAATTTATGACGCCAAAGAATTACTGCGCCAGTTACCAGCATATTTGCCAATGCAAGCGGAATTAATTTTTTCCATCCTAGATTCATTAACTGATCGTAACGAAATCTTGGTACTGTCCAGCGAATCCACATAAATAGAAATATAAAAATTGAAATTTTAATCATGAAACAAACAACACCTGCAATAGCTAACCAGTTTCCCCAATCTGCATGTGCTGATTCATTAAAGAAAGGAATATCATAACCACCAAAAAAAAGTGTTGCCATTATTGCGCTGCTGATAAACATATTCACATATTCAGCAAACAAATAAAAGCCAAGTTTCATAGAAGAATATTCCTGGTGATAACCCATGTTTAATTCACTTTCTGCTTCAGGTAAATCGAAAGGAGTTCTGTTGCATTCTGCTAACGCGCAAACAAAAAATATTAAGAAAGCTAATGGCTGATATAATATATTCCAGTGCGAAGCCATTTGTTGTTCAACAATTGTTTTTAAACTTAAACTGCCCGTCATCATCAATAAAGCAATCAAAGAAATTCCCATTGCCAGTTCATAACTTATAACCTGGCTTGCACCACGCAAAGCTGCTAATAAAGAAAATTTATTATTTGATGACCAGCCGCCAATCATTATTCCATATACACCTAAACTTACTATTGCAAATACGTAAAGAATTCCAATATTTACATCTGCAATTTGTAATGAAATATCTCTCCCGAATAAATTTACATTTCCACTCCATGGTACAACGGCGCAAGTCATCATTGCTGTAAGCATTGCCAGTGAAGGACCAAGAATAAATAAAATTTTATTGGAACTGTTGGGAATGATTTCTTCTTTAAAAAATAATTTCATTCCATCTGCAAGCGGTTGTAGAATTCCAAATGGACCGGCGCGGTTTGGACCAATTCTATCTTGCATAAAGGCTGCAATTTTTCTTTCAGCATAAGTTGAATACATCGCAATTAATAACGATGCCATTACAACAACTGCAATAAGAATTAATTTTTCCAGTAAAAGAAACCAGTCTATTGTAAGAAGATGAATCATTCAAAATCTTTTAAATATTTTCTTTTTTATTACGCTTTTCATCAGCTATTTCAAAATCTTCGCTATGCGCAGGTCCTTCAATTAAATCTAATCTTATTTCTGGTTCATTCACTTCACTTACATTATGTATATCCAGCATGTATCTTGGTTTTGTGCCATCCATTACTTCAAGTAAAAATTCAGGTGGTTTTTTTAAACCAACATATTTATTTTGTGCGATAACAGATTGACGGTTCACTTTTGTAGTGCTTTCAATTGTCCAATCACTTGTATCCTTTTTTTCAAAACGGCATTCATTGCAAATCCAGCCAGTTTTTCCATCTGATGCATCTCTTATTTCGCCCCATTCATCTTTGCGTGCTGTAACACGAAATACTTCATCGCCACGCATCCATAATCTTACTTCACCAGAACATTTAGAACAATTGCGATGTGCATCAACAGGTTTTGTAAACCATACACGATTTTTAAAACGAAAGGTTCTATCAGTTAATGCACCAACCGGGCAAACATCAATCACATTTCCTATAAAATCATTATCTAAACTTTTTTCGATATAAGTAGCAATTTCAGAATGGTCGCCTCTGTCTAAAATTCCATGTTGACGCGTATTTGTTAACTGATCTGCAGCAAAAACACAACGATAACAAAGAATGCAGCGCGTCATGTGTAATTGAATGTTGGGACCGAGTGTATGTTTATGAAAAATTCTGCGTTCAAATTCATAGCGCGTTCCACCTTTGCCGTGATTATAACTTAAATCCTGCAGATCACATTCACCAGCCTGATCGCAAACCGGACAATCTAAAGGATGATTGATGAGTAACATTTCAACAACGCCTTTTCTTGCTTCAATGGCTTTTTGCGATGTAATGTTTTTTACTTCCATTCCATCCATAACTGTTGTTCTACAGCTTGCCACAAGCTTAGGCATTGGGCGCGGATCTTTATCAGAACCTTTACTTACTTCAACCAAACAGGTTCTGCATTTACCGCCACTGTTTTGCAATTTTGAATAATAACACATTGCAGGCGGCGCAACATCACCACCAATTTGGCGTGCTGCATTTAAAATGGTTGTACCTGCAGGTACTTCTATTGTTATATCATCAATAGTTACTTTAAAGTTTTGTTGTTCAGCCATAGTTTAAAAGTCAAAATTAAAAGTATTAACTAAGCCATCACTAATTCATCTGCATAATGTGCCAATCCGTAATTTCTTTTTTGTGATTCATCGGGATTTAAAACATGCCATTCAAATTCATCTCTGAAATGTCTTATAGCTGCTGCAACAGGCCAAGCTGCTGCATCACCTAACGGACAAATTGTATTGCCTTCAATTTTGCTTTGAATATCCCACAATAAATCTATGTCACTCATCTTTCCTTTTCCAGTTTCAATATTTTTTAAAATCTTTTCCATCCAACCTGTTCCTTCACGACAAGGTGAACATTGTCCGCAACTTTCATGACGATAAAACCTTGCTAATGTATATGTATGGCGAACCACACACTGATCTTCATCAAATACAATAAAACCGCCGCTGCCCATCATGCTTCCTGTGGCAAAACCGCCATCCGCAAGGCTTTCATAATTCATATAACGCGTTTCGCCTTTAGCGGTTTTCAATAATAAATTAGTTGGAAGAATCGGAACAGATGAACCGCCGGGAATGCAAGCCTTTAATCTTTTTCCGTTTGGAATACCACCACAATATTCATCGCTAAAAATAAATTCTTCAACAGAAATCGTCATGTCAATTTCATACACACCGGGTTTATT
>CAXSDU010000140.1:0-5436 GCA_964236165.1 uncultured Parafilimonas sp.
TATGCTTATTCATGGAGTGAAAATTCTTTATTGAGGGCTTACCCTTATAATAGAACAACAAATAAATTTGATTTAAACAATACCGTAGTAAGCGGCTTGCAGGGACCAACCGGAAGCAATGGTGCTTTACTTTCAGTTTCATCAAATGGCAATGCAGATTCAACAGCAATCTTATGGGCAAGCTATGCCGCCAATGGTGACGCAAACCAGTCAACGAGGCCTGGGATTTTAAGAGCCATTGATGCAAGCGACGTAACCAAAGAACTTTGGAATTCAGCAACCTATTCAAACGATAATCCGGGTAATTATGCAAAGTTTAATTGTCCAACCGTAGCGAATGGCAAAGTATATCTTGCTACATTTTCTAAACAGCTGGTAGTATATGGATTGACGGGTAATTCGGCTGATAGTTGCGGCACGACAAACATAGCTTTAAATAAACCGGCTTATGCATCTTCTGTTGAAGATGCAAGCTTTCCTGCTTCCAATGCGACTGTTGGTGATACCACTACAAGATAGAGCAGCCAGTATAGTGACCCGCAAAGTATTTATGTTGATTTAGGACAACGTTACGATATATGTGCTGTTAACCTGCTTTGGGAAACTGCGCTTTCGCAAAACTTCAAAGTACAATATTCCGATGATGCTTCTGTGTGGACAGACATTGTGGCGATAACAGATAATGTTTCTTATACTAATTATATACCTGTTAAAGCAAGTGGCAGGTACGTACGTATGTATGGTACGGTACGCGGTACCAACGCCGATTATTCTTTATACGAGTTTCAGGTATTTGGCAAACCTGCAGCAAACAGTTGTGCAACACCTTCTAATCTTTATACTTCAGATGTGTATGAAACAAAAGCATCATTACATTGGGCGGCAAACGGTGCATCAGCATTTACAGTGCAGTATAAAACTGTAACTGCTGTAAACTGGAATCAAACCACTGCAACAACAAACAGTGTTACACTTACAGATCTTTCCTGTAATACGCCCTACCTCTATCGTATTAAAGCTGCCTGTAATAGTAATGATAGCAGTGATTTTTCAGCTTCATCCGGTTTCACAACACTTGAATGCAATGTAACCTGTGATCCTTTGCCAACCCGCTGGACGACGCAGGATATTGGTGATGTTGGCTTGCCCGGTGCTGCATGTTATAACAGCTCAACCGGTACATTTGAGCTTAAAGGTTCGGGAACTGATATCTGGGATACAAATGATCAGTTCCGCTTTGCTTATAAAACAATTGTTGGTGATCAAACTATTATAGCAAGAGTTGTTGACCAGGATAATACAAATGAATGGAATAAAGTAGGTATTATGGTCAGAGAAACTTTGGCTGAAGGTTCACGTCATGCATTTATTGCATTATCGAGTGGCAATGGTGTTGCTTTTCAAAACAGAACAGTTACAGATGGCACTAGTAATAATGTAAATATTGAAGGTATAACCGCGCCTTATTGGTTAAAGCTTGTTATAAAAGGCACCATTTATACTGCTTTCATGTCGCCTGATGGTTTAGCGTGGACGCAGGTTGGCGATCCTGTTGACGCAGGCTTTGGCAATGGCACGCCTGTGTATGGTGGACTTGCTATTACAAGTCATGATAATTCTTTACTTTCTACTGCACATGTTGATAATTATTCTATCAGTGGTGGTGTACTGGCTTCTACACTAATAAGCTTTACAGGCAGGTTAACTTTGAATAATACTGTAGCACTCGAATGGACGACCACCCTGGAATCAAAAACAAAATATTTTGTAGTGCAGCGCACACAAGATAACTGGAATTATAAAAGTATTGATACTGTAATAGCAGAAACCAATGGCGAGTTTACAAAGAATTATAATGCCACTGATTACTATCCTTTACAGGGAGTTAACTATTACCGTTTAAAGATTGTGGATGAAGATGATAAGGCAAGCTACTCGCCTATTGCAGCAGTAAGAGTTACCAATTCAAAAGCACCTCTTATGTATCCAAACCCTGCAAACAGCTATGTAAACATTGCACGAGGCACTGATCTTATAAAACAAGTAACTATTTATAATGTTGTAGGCAGAATAGTTATAAGAATACCAAATACAAGTTCGCAAAACATTATAAAAATTCCAACATATTCTTTGCCCGGCGGATTATATTTCGTTGAAATAAGAACACATGGCGCAGTATACATGGATAAGTTAGTGGTGCATAATTGAAATTAAGTAAATAAGCTTGCCGCGTTGTGTAACATTAATGCCATACGAAAGTTTAAATGTTTGTATACATCAAAAATTGTGTTCTCTGATTTATAAGAGATATTTAATTGCATTTTATATTTTGGTTTCGGTAATATCTAACCAAAATCTTTCTGCACAGCCATATAGAGGCATTATTAAAGGCAATATTGTTGGTGCTGATGGAACGCCTGTGGTTAATGCAACCGTGCAATTAATAAAATTACATAAGGTTTCAGTTACTGATGACAACGGTAATTTTACCTTGCAACACTTGCCTGTGTTTAGCGATTCGTTGGTGATAACATCTGTTGATTCAAAACCATATATGTATGCTGTACAACTGTCTAACAATGCTTCATTAAACGTTGGCACTATAAGGCTTCAATATTATATTAAACAATTACAGAGTGTTGAAATTACAGGCCGCACAGCCAAAACTTATAAAAGCGACTATTCCTTTTTTGCCAACAAAACAAAAACACCAGTTATAAACATACCGCAAGCCATTTCTACAATCACCAAGGAACTTATTTGTGATAAAATGGAATTTACATTGAAGGATGCAGTGGATGAAGTTGCAGGTGTAAACCAATATTCCGGTTATGATGAATATACAATACGCGGTTTTCGTGCAGAAAATCCAAGAGACATTAACGGGCTTCGTGGCTATAATTCTACTTATACAAGTTCCATTTTGGTAAATATTGAAAGGATAGAAGTGATTAAAGGCCCAACCGCAACATTATATGGCAACTGTGATCCCGGAGGCACTATTAATCTCGTTACAAAAAAGCCGTTAGAAAAGAACGAAGCAGAAATAAATGTATATGCAGGAAGCTGGAACCATTATCGTGGAGAAGTAGATGTAACAGGGCCATTAAATAAAAACAAAACATTATTATACCGTTTTAATGCCGGTTATGATGATACAAAATCTTTCCGCAATAATGTTTATGCAAAGTCGTATGAACTGGCTCCATCAATAAGTTTTATTCCTGACAATCAACTTAAGGTAAACATTGATTTTTCATTATCTCATATTAATACTGTACTTGACAGAGGCCAACCCGGCTATCAGGATGACACTACATTAAAATCAACTTCGATAAGTCTTTCCTTAATACAAAAAGGAGATTATCTTCATGAAACAGACATCGCTTCCAACATTACAGCTTCTTATAAATTTAATGATAAACTTAGTTTTAATGCAGGTTATTTAAATTATGTTACTAGACAAAACGTTTCAAATCATGGATTGAATGATTACATAGCTCGTGATTCAGTTTCCCTTTATTATACTAAGTGGAATTATCCAACCCACACTAACACACTTACAAGTTATTTCACTTACAAAACAAATACGGGTACAATAAGTCATGAGCTGTTATTAGGTTATGATTATGTAAGAAGTAAATTAAATCTTGGCGAGCAATATTATGAACTGCCTGATGCGTTTGGTGAGGGCAGCGGTATTGTAGGAACATTCAGTCTTAAACATCCGGTGTATTTACAAAGGCCGGTGAATAGTTACCGGTTATCAGATTATGATGAAGATGCAACTGATGTAGATGGAAATGTTTATCATACACAAGGCATTTACCTGCAGGATCAGATGAGTTTAGATAAATGGAAATTTCTTTTAAGTGTAAGAGAAGAATTTTATAAAGGTGACGATGATGATGACAGTGCAGGCAATCTTTCGGAAAAAGTATTTTTACCGAGACTTGGTGTTGTTTATTCAATAACCCATGCTCTAAATGTTTATGCAACTTACAATAAAGGGTTTGATCCTTTTGAAGCGTCAGCTGAAGCGCAGGTTTTTAATAAACCTTTCAACCCAATTACCAGCCAGTTATATGAAATAGGTATAAAAGGCAACTTTTTCCAAAACAAATTATCTGCTTCTTTAGCATTATACCAGCTCACTTTACAAAATGTAGCCGTTAATGCAAATGATCTTAGTAATCCTAATCTATTCATTCAGCAAGGCGAAAGCAGGTCAAAAGGAATAGAAGCAGAAACAAGCGGTAATATCCTATCAAACTTAAGTGTGTTTCTAACGTATGCCTACAATGAATCGAAAATAACCAAAAGTAAACTACAATCACAAGTTGGGATGCTTGCAGAAAATGCACCGCGTAATACAAGCGGCAGTTATCTAAAATATACTTTCTCAAAAGGCGTAATTAAAGGTTTTGGATTTTCAGTTGGTCATTCTTCAGTCGGTGTTCGCAATACACTTGAGCCGTCGGTTACTTTGCCCGGTTATATTATCTTAAATGCAGGTGTGCATTATAACTATAAGCACTTTACAATTGCTGCTAACTTTAACAATATTACTAATGAAACATATTGGACAGGCGCTTACAACAGTATATATAAATGGCCAGGGCAACATGCTAACTTCATTGTGAATGTGGGTTACAGGTTTTAGAGATGTATGCCGCTTCAGATATATGTCTGGATGCTTCACCTAAGAATGCAAATAGCAATAATAAAAATGAAGGCAACCGTTTTAAGCTAAGTTGAGTTTGGTAATTAACTTCGGGTGGCGCTCCTCGGCAGGATGCGCAAGAGACATTACATGAAGCTCGGCACCGGCGGGTGCATAGAAATTTACACCCGCGTCTCTTCACTCTGTTAGCAAGCTGAAAGCTTCAATATTTTTTCTTAATACTTCTGACATTTACATCTTATCTTTCTATGATTACTTTATTATACTTATATTTCGTTTGTCTCTGTATTTAAAATGCTTTAAAGGGCAGTAATGGATAATCATTTACTTCTAGAACATATTGCGCAATTTATTGAATTAACAAAAGAAGAAGTGCAGTTTCTGGAGTCAATACTTATTACAAGACCATTCAGGCAAGGAGAAATTATCGTTAAAGGTGGCGATGCTGCGAGCTACCTGGCTTATGTAAATACCGGATATACTGTTACCTATTATACGGATAATGAAGCGAATGATCATGTTGTTCGCTTTGCCGCTTCGGGCTGGTGGTCGGGTGATATTTATAGTTTAGGCAGAGAGCCTCAAACCCCTTTAACCACTAAGGGCTTAAGCAATGGTGAATTGCTGCTGCTATCCCGCCCGGCTCAGGACCAGTTATTTGAACGGTATCCAAAATTTGAACGCTACTTCAGGCATTTGTTTCAAACAGCGCTTATGCGTCATCAAATGCGTTTTGTTGAAAGCCATTCTGT
>CAXSDU010000140.1:5536-8379 GCA_964236165.1 uncultured Parafilimonas sp.
AATGAAAGAGCAAAACAATTCAACATGGACAATTGACCCGGGTCATTCCAGCATTCAATTTAAAGTAAAGCATTTGGGCATTGCCAATATAGTGGGCACCTTTAATAAGTTTCAGGGACAGATAGTTTGTAAGACTGATGATTTTGCAAATGCTGACGTCACATTTACATTAGATGCTGACAGCCTTAGCACCAATAACAAACAGCGTGATGAGCATTTACAGGGAGAAATTTTTTTTGATGTGATGCATTTTCCTACAATCACTTTTACCGGGTTACTTAAAAAAACCGGTACAGGTTATGTTGTTGACGGAGATTTAACTATCCGTGGTATAACAAAAAGTATCCAGTTGACTGCAGAGTTAACCGGTATCGGCACTGGCAGATTGGACGATACAAGAGCCGGTTTTGAAATGAATGGGAAGATTAACCGTAAAGACTTTGGCATTACACTGGAAATACTCACCGGCACGGGGAGCCTTGTAGTAGGTGAAAACGTAAACCTGTTTATAGAAGTGGAACTTATTAAACAGCAGGGGGAAGTGCCTGCCTGAAGTACTCCTTGTTTTTTGCACAAAGAGCAACAACACACTGTTTTTAAAAAATGAATTAAAAGAATTGTTCAATTCTTAATCAACTTGGTCAAAATAATCCTACCGAAATTTTTTAAAGAACTTCCTGCTACTTTTTACATAATCTTTTTTACCATTCATTAATAGGTGAAGTTGTTCTTATCATCAATTCATATCTGAATTTTGTAGCGATTATATACTTGTCTCTATTTGCATTATTCGTACAATAACAATCAATTTAATTACATTTGATTTTTACAAATAAAAGTTAAATGAAAACAACATCAGTAGAAGAGTTTTATAAAGAAATAGCCACAGGTTTTCCGGAAGAAATAAGTAAAGAGATTGGGCATTTTAATGTGTTTAACTATACTGATTTTATTGCGCAGTTAAAGATAAAGCCTGTGATGCCTTATAGTAGAAGAGCTTACTATAAAATCAGTTTAATTACAGGCAGGTACAAAGTAGAGTATGCCGATAAGGTAATGGAAATGGAGAAAAACACGCTCTTGTTCGCTACGCCAAAAGTTCCTTATCATTATATACCTAAAGACGAAAATCAATCAGGTTATTTCTGCATTTTTACTGATGAATTTTTAATCAAAAATAAAAGTGGCGTAGCCTTGGATGATTTACCGATTTTCAAACCCGGTGGTTATCCTGTATTTCAAATTTCAGAAGAAGAATTAATTGAACTGACTTTGATTTTTAAGAAAATGTATAATGAATTAGCCTCTGAATATATTTATAAATATGACCTGTTGCGCAATTATGTTTTAGAGTTAATTCATTATGGTCAAAAGCTGCAACCTGCAACCTCCCTTTATACAACTAACAATGCATCTACCCGTGTTGCATCTTTATTTATTGAACTGTTAGAGCGGCAATTTCCTATCGAATCAACACGGCAGAAACTTCGTTTACGAACGGCTAAAGATTACGCCAACAGGTTAGCCGTTCACGTAAATCATCTGAATAAAGTGTTGAAAGAAAATACAGGTAAAACCACTACTGAAATTATCAGCGGCAGGGTAATACAGGAAGCAAAAATTTTGTTGAAACAAACAGACTGGAACATTTCTGAAATATCTGATAGCTTAGGTTTTGAAGAAGTGTCTCACTTCTCTAACTTCTTTAAAAAGCAAACTTCGTATGCTCCGCTATTTTTTAGGATTTAATACAAAGATTTGAATTTTGCAAACAATGGATTGATACTCGCAAATACTGAAGCATCTTTTTATCTCAACTTTGTATCCATCAAACTAAAAAAAAGATGGAAATCAAGGACAATACAATCCTTATAACGGGCGGAACAAGTGGCTTAGGTTTAGAATTTGCCACCCGCTTTATTGACCTTGGCAATACTGTAATTATAACAGGCAGAGACCAGGCAAAGCTTGACCAGACAAAGAAACTTCTTCCCACACTTCACATATTTCAAAGCGATGTAAGTAAGCCGCAAGCAATTACACAACTTTACGAAAATGTAATTAAGCAGTTCCCATCGTTAAATATCCTGATTAATAATGCAGGTGAAATGCGTAAGATAAGCTTGCACGATACATCTATTGACCTAATGAGTATAACCCGGGAAATAGAAATAAATTTAATGGGACCAATCAGAATGATCCAGCAATTTCTGCCACATCTTAAAACAAAAAAGTTCCCCGCTATTCTTAATGTCACTTCCGGTTTAGCACTTGTTCCATATCCTTTGTCTCCCATTTATGGCGCAGCAAAATCCGGTCTTCACTCCTATACTCAGTCGTTGCGTGTACAGCTAAAGAAGACAAACATTAAGGTCTATGAATTACTGCCTCCGGGAGCTGACACACCGCTAAATGATAAGTTTAAGGGCACAGAAGGGTTTGATCCTAAACAGATGATGGCACCTGATACAATTATAGATGCTGCTATTAAAGGGTTGCAAAAAGATCAACTTGAAATTTTCCCTGGCATAGCTAAGATATTTAAAATCATGAGCAGGCTGGCACCTAAGTTTCTTCTCAGCCAGACGAGCAAAGCTGGAGCTAAATATATGGAAGCATAATAAACAGGAGTAAACATTCAACATTAATTATTCAAAAAAAATAAAACAAAATGTCAACAAACAAAATTGCATTGGTAACCGGCGGCAGCCGCGGATTAGGTAAAGACATGGCAATAAACCTTGCCAAAAAAGGGATTGATGTAATACTTACTTACAACAGTAAAAAAGAAGAAGCGCTTGCTGTGGTTGCTGAGATAGAAAAAACTGGTCAAAAGGGAGCAG
>CAXSDU010000141.1:0-8302 GCA_964236165.1 uncultured Parafilimonas sp.
GTAGTACTTCAGATTCTGGTTCTGATTGTCTTGGTTCGAATCCAGGTCGGGTAACAAATCACCTTCACTTTTTCTCAGGTAATAATGGGTCAAAAAAAATTATTAAGATTTGAAGAAATCAAATCTTTTTCAAATGTTTTAGAATATCCTTCAAACATAAAAAGTAAATGGAAAGATTTTTTTCAAAATGAAAATCCAATTACACTTGAATTAGCTTGTGGCAAAGGCGAGTATGCTATTGGCTTGGCAAGAATTAATCCTGAAAGAAATTTTATTGGTATTGATATAAAAGGTAACCGTATTTGGAAAGGTGCAAAAACTGCGCTTGAAGAATGTTTAAAAAATGTAGCTTTTTTGCGTACGCAAATTGATAAGCTTACAGATTATTTTGCGCCAAATGAAGTAAATGAAATTTGGATAACTTTTCCAGATCCGCAACTGCGCTTTTCTAAAATAAAAAAAAGATTAACACATCCAAAATTTTTACGCTTGTATCAATCAATCTTAAAACCAAACGGAATTATTCATTTAAAAACTGACAGCCCCGATTTGTATAACTTCACTAAAACAGTCATTAATATATATGCATTGAATTTGTTAGATGGCAAGGAAAATTTATATAATGAAAATGATTTGAATGAAGAGTTGAAAATTAAAACACATTATGAAAGCTTAGACATTGCGCAAAGCAATAAAGTGCATTATCTTTCATTTGTAATTAATAAGGATTTGGATAAACAAAAAGATGAACAACTAAAGGAAATATGTCGTGAACAAAAAATTTGATGAAGACGAAGATTATTATTTTAATAACGATGGATTAGTTGTGTTTACTGCCGAATATCTTTTGCAAAGAGGTTATTGTTGCGGCAATGGTTGCCAAAATTGTCCATATGACTATAAAAATGTTTCTGAACCTAAAAGAACAAATTTGCTGGAGATAAGAAAGCAGGAAAATCATGGATCATAAGTTATAGATTAACTATAAGAAATTGCCATGAACAATGAACCATCAACTATAAGCTAATGCCAAAACAACATTTAAAAGATATAACCAATAAACATTCTTTTTTTGCAGACGTGTGGGATGTTGCACGGCAAATTCCAAAAGGACGTGTTACCAATTATGGTGCTATTGCAAATTATCTCGGTACAAAAATGAGTGCGCGCATGGTTGGGTGGGCAATGAATGGTGCGTTTCATGCAAAACCAAAAGTGCCTGCTCACCGTGTTGTAAACAGGAACGGAATGCTAAGTGGTAAAATGCATTTTGCAACACCTGATTTAATGCAAACGCTTTTGGAAAAAGAAAAAATAGAAGTAAAAAAAGATAAAGTTGTTCGCTTTAATGAATTGTTCTGGGATCCTGCAAAAGAGTTAATGTTGTAATCTTTTATACTGCGCATGAAAAAAGTTTTTACTAATTTAACGTTCTGGGTCCTTGTTGCAATTACTATTGGAATTTTAATTGGAAATTTTGCACCAGCCTCTGCTGTAAAAATGAAATTTTTAGGTGATTGGTTTATAAACATTGTTAAGACATTTATTTATCCAATCATTTTTCTCACGATTTCACTCGGTATTAGCAACATGAGCGACCTTAAAAATACAGGAAGGCTTGGCGCTAAAGCAATTTTATATTTTGAAGTAATGACAACATTTGCTTTGTTGATTGGAATTGTTGTTGCTCATCTTATAAAACCAGGTGCAGGTGTTAATATTTCGCAAATCAATCGCGGCGATATTTCTGCTTATACCAAAATGGCTGCAACATTTAGCTGGTGGCAATTTTTAAAAGATAATCTTACTATACAGGTTTTAATCATCGCAATTATTACCGGCATTATTTTAAGCACCCTTAAAAAAAAGCAAAAAATAATTTATGTATTAAACATCATTTCAAAATATGTTTTTAAACTACTGCATATTGTAATGTATCTCGCGCCGCTTGGTGCATTTGGCGGTATGGCTTACACTATTGGCAAGTTTGGTTTACATGCTTTGCTGCCTTTAGGCAAGCTTATGCTTTGCGTTTATATAACGTGTTTGGTCTTTATTTTTTTGATCTTAGGTTCTATGTTACGTTATTATAAAATCAGCATTTTAAAATTTCTAAAATACATAAAAGAAGAACTGCTGATTGTTTTAGGCACTTCATCTTCCGAAGCAGGTTTGCCATCTTTAATAGAAAAATTAGAACGTGCAGGTTGCACGCAACAGGTAACTGGTTTGGTTGTTCCCGCGGGTTATTCTTTTAATCTTGATGGTACAACTATTTATCTTTCCATGGGTGTAATATTTTTAGCGCAGGTGTATAATGTGCATCTATCTTATCAGCAAATGCTTACAATAATTGGTGTATTAATGATTACATCGAAAGGCGCTGCAGGTGTTACTGGCAGCGGGTTTGCGGTGTTAGTGTCTACATTAACAGCAGTAAAAGTTATTCCTGTCGAAGGGTTGGCTTTATTAATTGGTGTTGACAGATTTATGAGCGAAGCAAGAGCGCTTACAAATTTTATTGGTAATGGTGTAGCAACCATCTGGCTTTCTAATAATGAAAAAGAATTCGACAGAAATAAAATGAATAAAGAATTTAAATAATTAAATACGCAATCATAAAAAAACCCGGAGCAGTTTGCCCGGTTTTTTTATTTTTCTTTAGCACAATTAACAAGCTAATTTTTATTTTCCTTCAAGACTTTTTAAAGTAATGTATTTATTTATATCACTATAATTAAAACCTTTTGCTTTCATATCTTTTATCCAGCCAGGTGTAATACCTGTGGCTTTTAAAGCTACTGCATTATCCAAAGAAATATTTTTATACCCGGCTTCAGCAAACGCATTTAAAAATTCAGGTGTAATGTTTTGAGATTTTAATGAAACAGCTTCATCTAAAGAAATATTATCATAACCCTTTTCTTTGAATGATTTAATGTAATCTGGTTGCACACCAAGCGCTTTTAAAGAAATCAAATCATCAACTGCAATATTGTTGTAACCTGCATTTTCAAAACCCTCAATAAATTCTGGCGTTATATTCTGCGCTTTCATAGCAACAAGATTATCCGTAGAAATATTTTTAAAACCCAAAGCCTGAAATTGCTTTATATAATCTGCAGTAACGCCGAGAGATTTCATTGCTACAAGTTCTTCAGGATTTATATTCTCGTAGCCAAACGCTTTAAAAGAATTTGCGTATGCCGCATCTACATTCAGTGCTTTTAAACTAACTACATTATCAGCAGACATCGGTTCATCTTTTGCATTTGTTTTTGGCAGCTTACTCAAATATTCTTTATTAATTCCCTGAGCTTTAAAACTAATCAACTCATCAAGCGAAATATCTTTATAACCTGCATCTTTTATTTCTTTTATATATGCGCCATCAACACCAAGCGCTTTAAGAGCAGGTAGATTATCGAGCGATACATCTTTATAACCATTTTCTTTTATAGAAGTAATAAAAGATTTATCAATTTTAAGTGCACACAAGGCCACGAGATTATCTTTTTCAATATTCGTGAAGCCTTCATCTTTCAACATTTGCAAATATTCTTTTGTAAGATTCACAAAGAAAAAAGTTATTAAATCATTATCATTTAATTTACCAATATCTTGTCCTGACATATAATTTCCGAAGTTTTTATCTGCAACAAATTTATACCTGCCCATTCCCTGGTTGCCATCAAATTTTCCATTAAAATTCATAGTGCCGGCTTCTCTTGTTAATTTAAAATCTCCGTTTGTCCCCTTGGGAAGATTTGTAAAATCGCTTACTGAAAAATCTGAGCCGCTATAATTTTCATGATCATTTTCATCTTGTGCCAGGCGCATATTTATCTTATCATCTTTAATAGTAGCAAACCAGTAGCCTTCCGTTTTAATATCATTGTGATATTCTGGTTTATTTTTTACTACTGTTTTAGTGTCTTGCGCTTTTGCAATGGGTTCATTTAACAGGCTTGCAAAAAGTACAAGCACCGGAAGAAGGAAAAAATATTTCCATGCGGTGTGTACACTCGATTTTTTTGTGTTCATCATGGCGATGCGTTTTTTTAGTAATGATTGATTATAATTTGTTGTAAGACTAAGCGGAAAATGTGGTGCAGAAACTTTTAAAAGACTAAGCTGATAACTTGATTTTTCTATCTTCTCTTTTTGTACAAGCTGATTATCTGTAAGAAATTCAAGGTTGTTTTCAATCTCTTTTCTATACAGCCATGCAAAAGGATTAAACCACTGAAGTATTAATACAAGTTCTGCAAAAAGAATATCCAAACTATGTTTTTGCTGAATATGAATTTTTTCGTGTTGTAATATCTGGTTGTAAACATCCCATTCATATTTTTCAGGATTAATAAAAATATTATTAAGAAAAGAACAGGGCGCTTTATCACCACTTACTTCAACAATGCGAAATCTTCCGTCTTTTATAAAAGGACTTGAATATGCACGATACAAAAGCATTATAATTTGTGCAAGAAAGTTTAATGCAAAAACAATTACACCAAACCAGTACAACCAAAACATCCATTGCATAAATTGTTTCCACGAAAATGTACTACTTACAGGCTTGCTTTGAATTTGTTTGATTGGCTGGGATTGAACCTTGCTGTTTGTTTCATCAATTTTATTCTGTTCGATGTTATTGATAGAAATATTATTGTTTGTACTGATGGCAGTCGTCTCTGTTTTTCTGAATGACAATTGTTGCGGCACATGCAGAAATGGTAAACTGAAAGCAATAAGCAAACAAACCATTAGCACATAACGGTTCAAACGATAAAACGTTTCTTTGTGAAGCAGCAGCTTATAAAATATAAGACAGCCTGAAAGTATTAAACCGACATTTATAATGTATGGTATCATTTTTTGTTTGATTTAATCATTTTAAAAATCTCTTTTAATTCGGCTTCAGAAAGGTTTTGCTCTTTTGCAAAAAATGCCAACATGCGCGGATATGAATTGCCAAAATATTGTTTTACTACATCTTTCATTGCATGCTTTTGATAATCTTCACGCGAAATAACTGGATGATACTGATATAGGTTTCCCATTATTTCATGCCCCAAAAAACCTTTTTCTTCTAATATTTTTACAATAGTAGCAACACTGTTATAGTGTGGTTTTGGATCTGGCAGATGCGGAATAACTTCTTTTATAAATGCATCATTCAACTCCCAAAAAATCTGCATAATCTGTTCTTCTCTTTTTGCCAGTTTTATCATTACGTTTAATTTTGAGCAATATTACTACTAATTAATTAGTAGAAAAACTAATTTTTTAGGAACGGTAAAATTTATAGAGAATTTTATGATTAGATGATAAAAAAAATATTAAGAGAAGGTATATTATTTAATATTAAAAATTGCATATGGCATTACAATAAAAACAACAGCGCAATATATTAAACAAAAATCCCGGCTGCCTTAGGCATCCGGGATTTTATTAAAAATTGTTACCCTATTTTAAAGCTATTCTTATTACTATTTTTTACTCATTAATAAGAATTTCAAATTAATTTTTTAAGGAAATTTTTATTGCCTTAATATAATTAATCATTAATTATTTACTTGGGTTTTTCTTATGGGAAAGCATCCATTCGTAAATATTTTTTCCATTTTCTTTATAATTAGGATCGGTTGCTTTTGTCCATGCATCATGCCCGCTGGTTTGCCAAATTGTTTTTTTAGCAACTTTAGCGGGCTTATCATCATTAATATATTCTACATAATCTACAGTATACCACGATGGAACAGTTGGATCATCCTGATTATGTAAAGCCCAAACTGCTATATTATCATCTGCAATAGATTCTGCTTTTTCAGTTGTTGGCCATGATGCTCCACAAATTGGAACAATGCCTGTAATGCGTTTACCATAAGTATATGCATAATCCCATACAACACCGCCGCCCATACTTTGTCCGCACAAATACATTCTTGTAGTATCTACTCTGTAATTTTTAATTACATAATTAATCATATCATTAACGTCTGAAGGTTGAGGCCAGGCTTTAAATTGCGGAGAAATAACAATAAATTGAAAAGTAGTATCATTCACTCTAAAATTAGTTGGAAAGGTTTTTTTGTTAATTAACTTGGGTATCGAATTATTTGTTAACTCCATTAACTGGCTTTCACTTCCAGTACCTAATTCACCAACTCCATGTAAAAAAATAATAACAGGATAGCGTTTAAACCTATGGTTTGCATAGTGTGCGGGCAATGCCTCCAGATAACCGCCAATATTTGCATTTATATTATGAGAAACAGGTGTTTGTACCATCGATAAAGTCTCAGTGTACATGTCGTCTTCGCTTGAAGCGTTAAGCGCAGTCGACGTTAAAGGATTCTCTTTTTGACAAGAGATTGCGAACGTAAGAATACACACTACTGTTGCGCCAATTAATTTTCTTTTCATAAATAATGGAGTTTTAGTTTTATTGCTTGCAATTAGCCAAAATCATGCTAAGAAAATTAATTGATAAAATTTTCCACAAAAAGGATAAAAAAAGACTGATTTGGTGATTAGCTGCTGCAAAATGAGCGAAAACTAACAAGGTTTAGTTAGGTTTCGCGTTCTTAATAATAACCTGAATGTAACTTAGCACTTCAAAAATATTTTTATGTCGCATTCTATTCTTACTGATGCTCAGGTGCAAGAGTTTAACCGCGATGGTTATGTAATTGTAAAAACTTTTTTTTCGAAATCGGAAATTGATAAGCTGTATAAAATTGCTATTGATGATAATGTTGTAAAAACAAATGCAGTTAATGTAACCGATCAATCTGGCAAAAAATCAAAACTTACTTTATGGTTTACGCCGGGTGACGATGTATATAGTTGTGTTTTACGCAGTGAACGTATGGTAAACTCTGTTGCAAAATTACTTGACAGTAATTCACCTGTTTGTCATTTTCACACTAAGCTTATGCAGAAAGAACCAAAAGTAGGCGGAGCCTGGGAATGGCACCAGGATTATGGCTATTGGTATAAAAATCAATTTTTATTTCCTGATCAATTAGTAAGTGTAATGATTGCATTAACTGAAGCTAATAAACCAAATGGTTGTTTGCAGGTTATAAAAGGCTCGCATAAAATGGGAAGAGTAAATCATGGTTTTTCCGGAGAACAAGTGGGCGCAGATATGGTAATGGTAAATCATGCGCTGGAAAAAATGGAACACATATATGTAGAATTAGAAGCTGGTGATGCATTATTTTTTCATAGTAATATTCTGCATCGTTCAGAAGGTAATTTAAGTAATAAGCCAAGATGGAGTTTAATATCCTGTTATAATTCCTTATCTAATGCTGCATTTAATGATGAAAGCGTTTCATGGAAAGAGCCTTTAAAAATTTTACCTGACGACGCACTAATGCATGATAATGTGGGCAGTGCTTCATCGCAAGGTGATTTTTTGAAAAAAGAAAAAGATCCTGCATTAAAAGAAACAGGCTGGGAAAAAGATGTTGCAACTATATAGTTTCGTTTTACAGGAATGAATTAGATGTTTTATTGTTTGTACATTATTAATTCTGATCTGAGTAATAATTATAATCTTTTAATAAAGTCTCTAAAAATTCAACAGGTTCCTGGTATTCCGCAATATTAAGTACCGTACGTATTTTTTCACTCATTCGTGAAGCAACATCAAAAGTTTTATATCGCCTGCAGTTATTTAATACACCTTTTATGGTGTTCATATCACGATCGCTTAAAAGCATTACTTCTTTAAAATGCGGCTTATAATCCCTGTTTAATTCATGAAAAACCATATCATTAATATCCGTTTGTATCTGGGTTTTAATAATCAGCGTTCCGGCAGCAAGATCGCCAAGACGCTGATTTTTCTTTGTATTTAAAACTGTAAGCAATCCAACTAAACCAAAAAAGAAAAAATCAAACGGACGTAATAACCATCGTATTAAATACTGATGCAATGCAGGTCTTCCGCCGTTTTCACCTATTACTCTTAAATGCATTAATTTTTTTCCAATACTCTGACCATTCATTACAACTTCAAAAAATAAATGATACAAAAGTATCGGCGTAAAAAATAATAATTGCACAGCAGAAATATTATACAAAAATGGAAGATCGTTGCCCGAAGATTTATGCGTTGCAGATACTTTTTGCAGCACATTAGTAGTTATGGTATAATAAACAACAAGAATGAAAAAATCAATCAGCCAGGCAAAAAGTCTTTTATGAAATTCGGGTGTTTCAAATTCGAGTTCAATATTAAAGCTGGTTGCAATTTTTATTTTTTCCATAAACAATTGGCTGAAAG
>CAXSDU010000142.1:0-8251 GCA_964236165.1 uncultured Parafilimonas sp.
TATTGTATTAACGGAAAATATGTTTGGTGATATAATTAGTGATGAAGCAAGTGTGTTGAGTGGTTCTTTGGGTTTGTTGCCTTCGGCTTCTGTTGGCACCGGAACTGTTTTGTTTGAACCGATTCATGGTTCGTATCCGCAGGCTGCAGGAAAAGATGTAGCGAATCCATTGGGATCAATTTTGTCTGCTGCAATGATGCTGGAATATTTTGATTTAGTGAAAGAAGCAACGCTCGTTCGTGATGCAGTAAAGTGGACATTGGAAAATGGTTTTGTTTCGAAAGATATTGAGCCAATCAATTTTTATTTCACGTCAACAATCGGTGATTTAATTAGTGATTATGTAAAGAGCAGTGATCATTATAGAGTGAATATTGAAAATATAGAAATACGAAAATCAACTATTATATAATTTAAAGATGAGCGAACTTAATAAATACAGCAAGACATTAACGCAAGATGAAACACAACCTGCAGCGCAGGCAATGTATTATGCAATTGGTTTTAAAGAAGAAGATTTTAAAAAAGCACAAGTTGGCGTTGTAAGTATGGGATGGGATGGTAACCCGTGCAACATGCATTTGAACGATTTGGCAACGAGTGTAAAAGAAAGTATTAATAAAGTAGATGGATTATTAGGTTTACGCTTCTATACAATTGGTGTGAGCGATGGTATAAGCATGGGCACTGATGGTATGCGTTACAGTTTAGTGAGCCGCGATATAATTGCAGATAGTATTGAAACCAATGCAGGTGCACAATATTATGATGGCATCGTGGCTATTCCAGGTTGCGATAAAAATATGCCGGGTTGCATTATGGCAATGGGCAGATTGAACCGTCCTTCAATTATGTTATATGGCGGAACGATTGCACCAGGGCATTATAAAGGCGAAACCTTAAATATTGTTTCAACATTTGAAGCATTAGGGCAAAAAATAATGGGCAATCTTGATGAGAACACGTTTAAAGAAATTGTACGTAATGCTTGCCCTGGCGCCGGTGCCTGCGGTGGCATGTACACTGCAAACACAATGGCAAGTGCAATTGAGGCATTGGGTATGAGTTTGCCGAATTCATCAAGCAATCCTGCATTAAGTATAGACAAACAAAAAGAATGTGAGGCAATTGGTGCTGCAATAAAAATATTATTAGAAAAAGATATCAAGCCAAAAGATATTATGACGCTTAAAGCATTTGAAAATGCAATTACAGTTGTAATGATTTTGGGTGGAAGCACGAATGCTGTTTTGCACTTGATCGCGATGGCAAAGAGCGTTGATGTGCCATTAACGATTGATGATTTTCAAACCATCAGTAATAAAGTTCCAATGCTTGCAGATTTTAAACCAAGTGGAAAACATTTGATGGAAGATCTGTATAAACATGGTGGTGTACCTGCAGTGATGAAATATTTATTAAGCAAAGGCATGTTACATGGCGATTGTATAACCGTAACAGGAAAAACAATTGCAGAGAATTTGAAAGATGCACCTGATCTTGATTTTAAAAAGCAGGACATACTTCAACCGCTGGAAAATCCAATCAAAAAAACAGGTCATTTACAAATTTTATATGGCAATCTTGCCGAAGGCGGAAGCGTTGCAAAAATTACCGGCAAAGAAGGTGAACGCTTTGAAGGAACAGCAAGAGTGTTCGATGGTGAATCACATTTTCTTGAAGCTATTCAAAATAAAAAAGTGCATGCCGGTGACGTTGCAGTAATTCGGCATATTGGTCCGAAAGGTGCACCGGGAATGCCCGAAATGCTAAAGCCAACAGGTGCTTTAATTGGTGCCGGTCTCGGTAAAAATGTTGCATTAATTACAGATGGAAGATTCAGTGGTGGTACGCATGGTTTTGTGGTTGGTCACATAACACCTGAAGCACATGAAGGTGGGTTGATAGCATTTGTTCAGGACAATGATGTAATTGAAATTGATGCAATCAACAATACACTTATTTTAAAAGTAAGTGATAAAGAAATTGCAAAGCGTAAAGCCAACTGGAAGCAGCCGGCATTAAAAGCAACAAAAGGAATTTTATATAAATATGCAAGAGTGGTAAAAAATGCAAGCGAAGGTTGTGTAACTGATGAAGCGTAAATAAAACTCAAGCTGAATAATGAAAACTATTATTTTATTAATGATTACAATGATTTTTTTGAATTCATCAAAAATTTATAGTCAGAATATTATTACGAAATATTTTGATAGTGCATGGCATGAAACATCTAAAGATTCAGCTTTATACTACTCAAATTTTGTTGAACAAGATACAGCTTATAAGGTTACTTCATACTGGATTAAATCAAATAAACTAAATGCTACATCTACTTACGCAGATACAGATTTTAGAAAAGGAATAGGTGTGTTGATACGTTATTACGAATCAGGCAATCTTCAGGATTCAGTAAACTTTACTAATGGTGGTGGTATCGAAACAGATTATCATTACAAAGAAAATGGGCAACTTGATTATAAACTTTTTTATGATTTAAAAAAAGGCGGATTGGTAGGAGAACAATATGATAATTCAGGCAAAAAAATTACCGGATATTTTAGCTATCAAATCGAAGCAAAATTTCCGGGAGGTAATGCAGCATGGGTTCAATATTTAGAATCAACTTTAAAATCAAATGTTGCTGCAAAGCATAAAGCGCCCGCAGGAATTTATACTGTATCAGTAAGTTTTTTGGTAGATAAAAATGGTAAAGTAATAGAGGTACAAGCTTTAACAGATCCAGGCTTCGGCACTGCTGAAGAAGCTATAAGAGTAATAAAAAATAGCCCTGACTGGATACCGGCAATTCAAAATAACAAACCGGTTATATATCGTCAAAAACAAAACATAACATTCCAGGTAACAGAAAAATAATGAACAAACAATATTTTATAGAATTAGCAGCATATCATATTTGGGCAACTGATATTTTTTGCACCATGCTTACAGAAATAAGCAATGAGCAATGGACACAAAATGTTATTAGCAGTTTTAATTCTATACAGGAAACAACCTTGCATACAATCAGTGCAGAAAAGGCCTGGTTGCAAAGATTTAAAAAAGAACCTGTTGACTGGCTGCAATTTTCATTCAAAGGTTCAAAAGATGAACATATAGAATTATGGAAACAAACATCAGCAGATTTAAAAAATTATATCAACGAGTTTGATGAAAATAACCTGTACACAATTCTTCATTATAAAAGATTAAATGGGGAAGAAAAATCAACTCCGTTTTATGTAATGTTTGCGCATGTGTTTAATCATTCAACATATCATCGCGGGCAGTTGGTAACTATGTTTAGACAGCTTGGATTCACAAATATTAAGTCAACAGATTTAATTGGGTTTTATCCTAATAAATAAATTAAAAGATCTCATCCATTAAAAATGATTTTATGGAAACACTTGAAATTTTACAGGAGCCAAAAACAAAAAATAAAACGGAAAATATTTCGGGCTCCGAAGCATTAATGAAAGGGTTACTTGCAGAAAATGTGTACACAATTTTTGGCTATCCCGGTGGCGCTATTATGCCTATTTATGATGCACTGCTTGATTATGATGATCGCCTTCAACATATATTGGTCCGGCATGAACAAGGTGCAATTCATGCTGCACAAGGCTTTGCCAGAACATCAGGCAAAGTGGGTGTTGTTTTTGCAACCAGCGGACCCGGCGCAACAAACTTGGTTACCGGTTTGGCTGATGCCCAAATTGATAGTACACCGCTTGTATGTATTACCGGGCAAGTGTTTGCGCATTTATTAGGTACTGATGCTTTCCAGGAAACAGATGTAATAAATATTACAACGCCGGTTACAAAATGGAATTATCAGGTAACAGATGCAACGGAAATTCCGGCTGCGTTGGCAAAAGCGTTTTATATAGCAAAGAGCGGAAGACCCGGACCTGTGTTAATTGACATTACTAAAAATGCGCAGCTTCAAAAGTTTGATTTTAATGGTTATGAAAAGTGTGATCATATACGTAGTTATCGTCCGAAACCAATCGTTCGCAAAGAATATATTGAAGATGCTGCCAGGCTGATTAATGATGCGAAAAAGCCATTCGTGATTTTTGGTCAGGGCGTTATTCTCGGCAATGCGGAAAATGAATTTAAACAATTTATTGAAAAAGGCGGACTTCCTGCTGCGTGGACGATACTTGGCTTAAGCGCTTTATCAACTGATCATTTGTTGAATGTAGGAATGTTAGGCATGCATGGTAATTATGGTCCAAATGTTTTAACAAATGAATGCGATGTATTGATTGCAATTGGTATGCGCTTCGATGATCGCGTTACAGGTCGCCTGGATAAATATGCAAAGCAGGCAAAAATTATTCATCTTGATATTGACCCTGCAGAGATTGATAAGAACGTTCAAACAACAATTCCTGTTTGGGGTGATTGTAAAGAAACGTTGCCTTTATTAACCGCATTGATTGAAAAAAAGCAGCATACTGATTGGCTGCAGCGTTTTAATAATTTTACAAAGGAAGAACAGGAAATTGTTATTCAAAAAGAAATGCATCCATCAGTTGATGAAATGAGTATGGCTGAAGTTATTGATGCAATTAATGAATTAACAAACGGCGATGCAGTAATTGTAAGTGATGTTGGCCAGCATCAAATGGTGGCTTGTCGTTATGCAAAATTTAATCAAACAAGAAGCAATGTTACTTCCGGCGGTTTAGGCACAATGGGTTTTGCGTTGCCGGCAGCAATCGGCGCAAAATATGGTAAACCGCAAAAAAAAGTGATCGCAATTATTGGCGACGGCGGATTTCAAATGACGTTGCAGGAACTTGGCACAATTATGCAGTTTGGCGCAGCCGTAAAAATCGTAATACTCAATAATAATTTTTTAGGAATGGTGCGCCAGTGGCAGGAATTATTTCATTCAAAAAGATATTCATTTGTTGATATTCAAAGTCCTGATTTTGTAACGATCGCAAAAGGTTACGGCATCTCCGGCAAATCTGTTAATGAAAGAAAAGATCTAAAAAATACATTGAAAGAAATGCTTGAGCATAATGGTGCTTATTTATTAGAGGTGATGGTTGGAAAAGAAAATAATGTATTTCCAATGGTGCCGCAGGGTTGCAGTGTTGCAGAAATAAGATTGAAATAGTTTTAATAAAGAATATTAAATGATAACAGAAATTGCTGTTCTAAATATCAAAAAAAATGAAAGCAACTTATTTGAAACAGCATTTGGAGAAGCGCAAAAAATCATCAGTTCAATGAATGGATATATTAAACATGAATTATTGAAATGTTTGGACGCAGAAGATAAATATATGTTGATTGTTCGCTGGCGAAATATCGAAGATCATACTAAAGGATTTAGAAAAAGTAATGAATATAATGAATGGAAAAATTTACTGCATCATTTTTATGATCCGTTTCCAAACGTTGAACATTATAAAAAAATATTTTAAAGTTTAATTATGAAGCAGGAATTCACTATAACAGTTTACACAGAAAACCAGATTGGTTTATTAAACCGTATTGCTATCATCTTCACCAGGAGAAAAATAAATATTGATAGTTTAAATACTTCACCAACCGAAGTAGAAAGCGTACATCGTTTCACAATTGTTATTAATGAAGCCGAAGATGTGGTACGAAAACTTTGCCGCCAGATTGAAAAACAAGTGGAGGTTTTAAAAGCATATTATAATACAAATGATGAATTGGTTTGGCAGGAAATGGCTTTATACAAAGTACCTACAGATGTAATTGCAGAAAAAGTAAAAGTAGAAAGGCTTTTGCGCGAAAAAGGTGCGCGTGTTGTAGTGATTCGCAAAGATTATACAGTGTTTGAAACAAGTGGACATCGCGAAGAAATTGAAGCGCTGATAAAAGCATTGGAGCCGTATGGATTAATTGAATTTGTGCGCACAGCAAGAATTGCGATTATTAAAGACAGCAAAGGCTTTCATGAAAAATTAAAAGAGTTTGAAGAATCGCAACCGCCGGAAGAGTTAATAGAAAATGAATATTTAAATAAACAAGACGAAGTGTTTACAATGTAAAATTATGCAAAACATCATCCCAATGCTCTCATACGAAAACGGAATTGCAGCTATTGATTGGTTATGCAAAGCATTTGGATTTATTGAGAATAAAGAAGTGAGGTTTATGGAAGGTGAAAGATTAACACATGCAGAATTACAATTGAACGATAATATTATAATGATTGCAACGCCAACTTTAGATTATATAAGTATTAATAAGCAACGCGATGATTATGCACAAATGAACCAATGGTTGTCTGTTCAATATATTATAAATGGATTGTTGGTTTATATTAATGATGCAGATGCGCATTTTAAAAATGCAAAAGGAAATGGCGCAGAAATTTTATCTGAAATAGAAAATGATTTACCCGGAAAACGTTATCGCTGCGCAGACATTGAAGGGCATCGCTGGATGTTTATGGAAAAAGAAAAAGTATGAAAGTAAAAAAAGTAATACCAATTCTCCGCATATTCGATTACAATAAAGCCATTGAATTTTATGTTGACTGGCTTGGTTTTACAATAGAATGGGAGCATCATTTTGAAGAAAATACACCGGCATACATAGAAATAACAAAAGGCAATATTACTTTTCACCTAAGCGAACATCATGGCGATGGAACGCCCGGCACACATGTGTTTATCTGGTGCGATGGCGTGAAAGAATATCATACAGAACTCATCAATAAAAAATATAAATATAACAGACCCGGAATTGAAAAAACTTTTTATGGAGCATTATCTTTTGTTGTAAATGATCCGTTCAATAATAAAATTTCTTTCAATGAAAAATTACCAGAACATAAAGAAGCATAAAACATTTTCAAATTTTTAAATCATCAAATTTCAAATTAAAAAATGGCAAAATTAAATTTCGGCGGTGTGGACGAAAACGTTGTAACACGTGAAGAGTTTCCACTCAGTAAAGCACAGGAAATATTAAAAAACGAAACAGTAGCAATAATTGGTTATGGCGTACAGGGACCAGGACAAGCATTGAATCAACGCGACAATGGCATCAACGTTATTGTTGGTCAGCGTAAAAATTCTAAAACCTGGGATAAAGCTGTGAATGATGGTTTTGTACCCAACGAAACTTTATTTGAAATTGAAGAAGCCTTGAAGCGGGGAACCATTATCTGTTATTTGTTGAGTGATGCTGCACAAATTCAGTTGTGGCCAACTGTGCAGAAACATTTAACTGCCGGCAAAGCTTTATATTTTTCTCATGGTTTTGGAATTACGTTTAATGAACAAACGAACATCATTCCTCCAAAAGATGTTGATGTATTTCTTGTTGCACCAAAAGGTTCTGGCACATCTTTAAGAAGAATGTTTTTACAAGGTCGCGGCTTAAATAGTTCTTATGCCATTTTCCAGGATGCAACCGGCAAAGCAAAAGACCGTGTTATTGCATTAGGTATTGCTGTTGGCAGCGGCTATTTATTTGAAACTAATTTTAAGAAAGAAGTATATAGTGATCTTACTGGTGAGCGAGGAACATTAATGGGCGCTATCCAGGGAATTTTTGCAGCGCAATACCAGGTGCTCCGCGATAAAGGACATACACCTTCTGAAGCATTTAATGAAACGGTTGAAGAACTTACACAATCTTTAATGCCGCTGGTTGCTGAAAATGGTATGGATTGGATGTATGCAAACTGTTCAACAACTGCACAACGCGGCGCATTAGATTGGTGGAAACGTTTTCGCGATGCAACAGCACCGGTATTTAAAGAGTTATATGAAAGTGTTGCAGCCGGTAAAGAATCGCAACGTTCAATTGATAGTAATTCACAACCTGATTATCGTGAAAAATTAAACGAAGAATTAAAAGAATTGCGCGAAAGCGAAATGTGGCAAGCCGGAAAAACTGTAAGAAGTTTAAGACCGGAAAATCAAGCATAAAAATTTTAAATGGCTACATCAAAACCCATAAAAGAAAAGCATCCGATTGTGGTTGTAGAACGTGGCTGGAAAGAATATCTCGGCGAATGTTTGCTGATTGTATTCAGTGTAATTCTTGCATTAGGACTTACCGAGTACCTGACCAATTTAAACGAAGAAAAAAAGAAAGATGAAATTCTGCATCAGTTGAAAGAAGAATTGATAAGCAATGAAAGCGATGCACAAAAACAATACGAATACCATTTACAGGTTTTTAAAATTATTGATTCAGCTAAAACGCATCCTTCATTTGCAAAAAAAATTTTAGACAGTGG
>CAXSDU010000143.1:0-7960 GCA_964236165.1 uncultured Parafilimonas sp.
ACACAGGTTGAATTTGATAACGCTTGAAAGGAAAATTTAACTGGCCAAAATTCATTGCTACATATCGCGCAAAAGGAATAGTGAGATCGTAGCGAAGTGCTTTACTTGAAACTTCATTTTTAAGTAAAGGCAAATTTTTATCTTGTAATAATTCAGTAGCTATCGATTCTAAGTATTCTGGATTAAAATTATAAAATGGTAAATCATATGGATTTTCTGCCAAAAACTCTTGAGTAAATTTTTTAAGATATCCAAAATCTCTTCGACCTTGTTGAAAATATTTTTGTAGCTGCTGAAAAAATCTTTTTGAAAAGGGATTTCCTGATTCAAGTATTCTAAAAATTAATTTATCACCTTCATCACCATATTTGCCCATTAATGTTTCAAGATTTTCCATTGCAGGTGTTTCCAAAGGTTGAAAGCCATACAACTCAAAAACTGTTTTTATTGTATTGAAAATAAAGTTGCGTTTGCCAAGTGTTTCTGCATTAAAATCTCTTGTTCCCTGCGGAATGGATGGTTTCATGAATAAGTAAAAATTAATAATTCAAAATTAAAAATGCATGATAACTAAGCAGTCTCCGTTTTTACTTTTGATTTTTGTTTTTTGAATTTTTCCACAATTGCCTCGCAAGCCTCATTTATCATTTCAAATACATGATGATAATTTTTTTCAATTCCATACCATGGATCAGGCACATCTAAATTTTCACCTGGATAAACTTCATTCATCAGCAAATCTGTTTTTGATGCATTCCATAATTCGCCGCTCATTTTTTTTATATCATTATATATTGCATTATCCATTGCATAAATTTTATCAAAGCGCAACATATCTTCTTTTACAAACTGCCTGCATTGTTGTTTGCTTATATCAATATCATTTATTGTAGCTACTTTTTGTGAAAGAATGTGTGGCGCATCACCCACATGATAACTGCCTGTTCCTGCACTATCAACTTCCCAGTTTAACCCGGCTTGTTTTGCTTTGTGTTCAAGAATGCCTTCTGCCAAAGGGCTTCGGCAAATATTTCCAAGACACACCATTAATATTTTTTTCATGCGCGCAAATATAACCTGAATAATTTTTTGCGATTTATGGAAATTATAATGCAACAGCATCTTTATAAAAAGCGCGCTTAAAAATTTCTTCACTTAAAGAATTATTTATGTTACCTGAAAAAATTATGCAAAGCGATTTGCTCGACATTCTGTTTGAGAACAGGAATAAAACTTACGGTGCTTATGCGCTAAGAAAATCGTACAATAAAATTTTGATTGCTTCTATTGGTTGTACTTTGTTTGTTGCGATGGGTTTTTCTACTATACAATTTGTAAATCATGCAAACAAATCAGGAGAAAAAATTATAGAAGTTCCTTTGCCTGATATTATTCTGGAAAATGCAACGCCGGTAAAAATACCAGCAACACACATACAACAAGCATCGCAACATTTAAAACAAGTTAATAATTCAATACCAGTAATTACTCCGGATTATAAGACCAAACTTCCACCAACAACTGAACAATTAGATAAAGCTGTAATTGGAAATATTGCGATGGATGGAAAAGATAATCCTGGTGATATTATACAAGCTCCGGAGGAAGTGCATGGAAATACCGGCATAATAACAACAACGGTTAAAGCAGATGATGGAAATGCGCCTTTGATTTCAGCCGATGTTATGCCGCAGTTTCCTGGTGGTGAAAAAGCATTGATAAAATTTATTCAGCAAAATATTCATCAGCCAAACGATTTACAGCAAGGCGAAATAATACGCGTGCTTGCTTCTTTGGTAATTACAAAAAGTGGCGAAGTTGATAAAGCGAAAATAATTGGCAGTGGCAGAAAAGACCTTGATAAAGAAGTGTTGAGAGTAATAAATAAAATGCCATTATGGAAACCGGGGATGCAGAATGGGAAATCCGTTTCAGTATATTTTAATTTGCCTGTAACTTTTCAGAGCGCAGATGAATAACAAAAAAACTATAAATTGCCGTTTTCAATAAAGGTTTTGAAGTGGAAAATAAATTTGAAAGTAACCGTCGTAAAAATTATGTAACCATGCACATGATATATGATTTTACAATGGCTGGTTTAATAATAGGCATGTCGGTTATTTTATTTTTTGGTGATAAGTTTGGGTTACCCCTTATTGCTGATCTTGATTCTAATCTAAGATATGGTTTTGCAGGTTTGTGTTTATTGTATGGAAGTTTTAGGTTTTACAGAGGTATAAAACACAATTATTAATTTAAAAGAATGTGTAAACATCTAAAGTATTTTATTTTTTTTAGTTACATAATTATTTTTTTTATTAATTGCAGAAGTAAAAATGAAGCTTATGATACACCTTTAAATGGTAAAATTTTTATAAGTGTTGATGAGAGCTTTAAACCAGTTATAAGCGAACAAATCAAAATATATAAGTCAACGTATCCGAAAACAGAAATAGTTGCAAGTTATAAACCTGAAGCAGCTTGCTTCAGAGATTTACAAAGCGACAGTACAAGAATGATAATTGTTTCAAGAGGATTGAGTGATGAAGAAAGCGATTATTATAAAGCAACATTATCCTTCAAACCACGCTGGGATGTTTTGGCATACGATGCAATAGATGTGATAGTGAATATAAATTCTAAAGATTCTATATTCACGCTGGATAAATTAAAAAGTTATTTGAAAGGTGATGATACAAGCAAAACAATTGTGCTTGATGGAAAAAATGCAACAAGCACGGTGCGTATGCTTAAAGATTCATTGCTGAAAGGAAAAAATTTTGGCAAAAATGTTTTTGCCGCCGGCAGCAGCAAAAGCGTTGTAGATTATATTTCCGCCAATCCAAATGCAATTGGTTTTGTTGGTTCATCATGGGTAGGAGATTTAGATGATCCGGAACAATTAAATTATGAAAAGAAAATCCGGTTTGCATTGGTTGAATGTATAAGGTGTGAAAAAGGTATGTTTGCAAAACCATCGCAAGCAACTATTTCATCCGGTGAATATCCTTTATACAGACCGCTTTATTATATATTGAAAGAGAATGCAAGCGGTTTAGGTACAGGATTTGTTAATTATATGATTCTTGAGAGAGGGCAATTGGTTTTTAGAAGAAGTTATCTCGTACCTGCGCAAATGGATTTTAGCGTTAGAAGATCATTAATGGAAACAAATAAAAATCTTTTAAATAAATAAACACAATAATTAAATAAAACAACACAATAATGAAGAAAATTATCCTGTCATTGTTTAGTTTATTAACTATCGGTACTCTTGTTTCAGCACAAAATGTAAATGATGGAATTAAGTTCATCTCTTATCAGCGCTATACCAGTGCCAAACAAACTTTGCGCGCCGCTGTAGCTGCTAATCCAAAAGATCCTGCCGCTAACTATTGGTTAGGCCAGGCTTATATTGAAAACAAACAAATAGACAGCGCAAAAGCTGTTTATCAAAATGCTCTTACTGCTGGTGTCAATGATCCGTGGATTTGGATAGGTTCTGGCGAAGTTGAAGTTTTACAAGGTGGTGATATAAACGCTGCTAAACAAAAATTTGAACAAGCTATTACAGCAACTACATCAACCAAAGGAAGAAATAAAGGACCTAATGCAGATATTTTAAATGCAGTAGGAAGAGCAATGGCAGCAGGCAGCAGCCAGCAGGGCGATCCTAATTATGGTATTGATAAATTAAAACAAGCTGCAGCAATTGATCCAAAAAATCCTGACATATATGTTAACATGGGTTTATGTTATTTGAAGTTGGGCGGCGATCATGGCGGTGAGGCATTTACTGCATTTCAACAGGCAACACAAATTAATCCACAATATGCAAAAGCATATTACAGAATTGGAAAAGTGTATGAAAGCCAGCACAACAAAGAATCAATGGACGAATGGTTTGGTAAAGCAATTGCGGCAGATGCAACTTATGGACCTGTTTATTTAGATTATTTTCTTTACTATTCTGAAAAAGATGTAAATACAGCAAAAGAATATCTTGATAAATATGTAGCAAATGCAGATAAAGATTGCGAAACAGAATACTTTGTAGGAAATTATCTTTTCCGTGCAGGTAAATATCCTGAGTCTTTACAACAGGCAAAAACTATGGAAGCAAGCGGTTGCGGAAACTATCCAAGATTGAATGTTTTATATGCATACAATTATGATAAAACCGGAGATTCGCTACAGGCAAGATCTTATATGCAAAAATTTTTTACCACAACTGATACATCTGATATTCAGCCTTCAGATTATGCATTTGCGGGAACTGTATTAGCAAAGTTTCCCGAAACCAGCGATAGCGCAGGCGTTTATTTTCTTAAAGCAATGGCATTAGATACAATTAAAGAAAACCAGGCAAAGTATTTAAGTTCTGCAGTTGATGTTGCAACAAAAACAAATAATTATGGTACGCTGTTAACGTTAATTTCATCTATGAAAACGTTAACCGGTTCTGATCTTACAGAAACACAATATTATAATCTTAGTAAAACAATTGCAGATGCAGCAGGAGACAGTAGTATGGCTTTTGATTCATCTAAATATTTGTTAGGTGATTCTGTTATAAAAAAATATATCGCTGCTTTCCCTGATAAGCCGCAGCCATATTCATTCCTAGTTCGTTATGCAAAAGCTTCTGACAGAGATACAACAAAAGGTTTGGCACTTTCTTCGATAGATATGCAAAACCAGTTTTTAATGAAGGATACTGCAGTTTCAGCTAAAAAATCAATCTTCGTTAATTATTATTATGTGCTTATTTATTATGCTCAATATGCAACAGCATTGCCTAAAGAACAAGAATATCAAAAGGCAATAGATGTTACAGCAGAAATGAAAAAAATATATACTGATCCAAATTCAGAAGAATACAAATTTGCAGATAACACGGGTAAACAATTACAGTCTTCGCTTGATAAATATCAAAAATCTAAGAATAGCACCAATGGCAGTGGTGGAAAAGGCAAATAATTTTTTTTAAAAATAAAAAAGCTCCTTAAACGGAGCTTTTTTTATTACTGTATAGTAACCAAAAAACAAACGGATAACTGGTTACTATATTTGCATAAACTTTTATATGCACGGCAAGAAAATAAGTGAAAGCACAACTGTAATGAATGAAATTGTTTTACCCAACGATACAAACGTTTTTGGTAATTTAATGGGTGGCAGATTAATGTATTGGATGGATATTGCCGCCGGCATTACTGCTGTTAAACATTGCAACGCACCATGCATGACAGCAAGCGTTGACAACATAAGTTTTAAAAATCCAATTAAGCTCGGAAATGTTGTGCGCATTGAAGCAAAAATTACAAGAGCTTTTAATACGTCGATGGAAATTTTTTTAAAAGTTTGGGGAGAAGACAATTTGCATCAATATCAGTATGAAAGTAACGAAGCATACTTAACTTTTGTAGCACTCGATCCTAATAATAAACCGCGCCCGGTGCCGCCGGCTATTCCGGAAACAGAAGCAGAAAAATTATTGTTTGAAGGCGCTTTAAGAAGAAGACAAGTGCGGCTTATTCTTGGCGGAAAAATGAAACCGGATGATGCAAGCGAATTAAAAGCGCTGTTTACAAACACACATGTTTAGCAGCATCAAATTAAATTTCATAAGCCATTGTTAATAACATCTTTTTTATAAACAGCATTGTGTAATCTTCTTAACTACATCATCCTTTACTAAAATATAAATATGAAGAAACTAATTTTAGCGCTTTCTGCAAGTTTTTGTTTGTTATTAGCGCATGCACAAACAACAGATAATACAATTAAACAGCGTACTGTAAATGTGAATGGCCATTCTGAATTGGAAATAACGCCAGATGAAATTTATGTAAACATAGAATTGCGTGAATACAATAAAAAGAATAACGACAAGGTTGATATACAAACTATACGTAATCAGTTTTTAACTGCAGCAAAAAGTATGAATATTGCTGATACAGATATTGTAGTGCTGGGTTATTCAGGTTGGGATGGTAACTATTGGTGGTATGAAAAAAATAAAAAGAAAAATCCTGATTTAAAAGCTGGACTAACGTATGAAGTAAAATTAAAAACAGTTGATGATATGGATAAGCTGGTTGATAAATTAGATGATGAAGCAACGCAAAATTTTTATCTAAGCCGTACATCGCATAGTAATATGGATTCAGTAAAAAAGCAACTAAAAATAAAAGCTGTAAAAAATGCAAGGGAAGAAGCTATGGCTTTGGCTTCTGCGTTGGGTGATGAAGTTGGAAATGCACTTATACTAAATGATGCAAATGAAAGCAGCGATTACCCTCAGCCAATGAATATTATGATGAGAAGTAAAGTTGCAGGAATTATGACAGATCAGACTTCTGCGCCGATGAATGTTGATTTCAAAAAAATAAAAATTGAAATGAATGTAAATGTGATTTTTGAACTAAAATAATTTTTCAAAAATTTTTTTGAAACAGGTTGTAAGATTTTGCAACCTGTTTTTTTATATAGATATTTATCATTGAATTTTCAATCATGAACCCGGATTTAATTTATCAGGTTGCACTAACGCTTGTGCCGAATATTGGCTGCATACAGGCTAAAGTTTTAATTGAAAATTTTAATAACGCAGAAAATATTTTTAAAGCGAAGAAAAAAGATTTAAGCACAATAGAAAATATTGGTGCTATTAAAGCAGCAAGTATAAAATCGTTCAATGATTTTAAATCGGTGGAAGATGAAATAAAATTTATTGAGAAATATAAAATTCAGCCGCTTTTTATCAATGATAAAAATTACCCGCAACGATTATTGAATTGTTACGATTCACCAACGCTTTTATATTATCGCGGCGATACTGATTTAAATACTTCAAAAATTGTAAGCATTATCGGCACACGCAATAACACAGATTATGGTAAACACATTACTGAAAAATTGGTAAGCGAACTTAAAGATTTTAATGTATTAATTATTAGCGGTCTTGCTTTTGGTATTGACGCTATTGCGCATAAATCTGCTTTACAAAATAATATGAAAACAGTAGCTGTGCTCGCACATGGATTACATACGATATATCCACATCAGCATAAAGCTTTGGCAAAAGATATTTTACAAGATGGTGGTTTGCTTACAGAATTCAGAAATGGCGATAAACCGGATAAACATAATTTTCCAAAACGCAATCGCATTGTTGCAGGAATAGCTGATGCAACTATCGTAATTGAAACTGCAATTAAAGGTGGCAGCATGATAACTGCTGAACTTGCCAATAATTATAATCGTGATGTATTTGCCTTACCGGGAAGAACAACAGATTCAAGAAGTGCCGGTTGTAATTATCTAATTCAAAACAATAAAGCAGTATTATTTACCGATGCAAATGAATTGCTTGAAAGTTTAGGATGGCAATCAAAAAAAATCAATAAAAAACAACAGAAAGAATTGTTTATTGAATTGAGTGATGATGAAAAAATCATTATTAATATTTTGAAAGAAAAAGAAACTACACACATTGATGAAATAAATATTCGCAGTAATCTTAGCAGCAGTTCTGTTGCAGCAGCAATTTTAAATTTAGAATTACAAAATGTAATTGCAGGTTTGCCGGGTAAAATTTATAAGCTTCTTTAATTAATTTAAAAGTTAGTAACCACGTAAATAAATAACCTGCATCTTGCAACTTGCATCCAGCATCTGATACTTACATTTGCGCAAAACGATTTTCATGCAAAAAGATACTGCTGTTTTTTCACTCATTCAAAAAGAACTCGAACGCCAGCGCCGCGGAATAGAATTAATTGCCAGTGAAAATTTTGCCAGCCTGCAAACTATACAATCAATGGGTAATGTAATGACGAATAAGTATGCAGAAGGTTATCCTGGCCGCCGTTATTATGGTGGTTGTGAAGTGGTGGATGAAAATGAGCAACTCGCAATTGATCGCCTTAAACAAATTTTCAATATTGAATATGCC
>CAXSDU010000144.1:0-7907 GCA_964236165.1 uncultured Parafilimonas sp.
GTTTCTACAACCAGCTTGCCGTCGAGAATCGGACCTGAATAAATAGAAACACCTCCGGCACTTTCTTGTCCACCATCTATAATTTGAGCCACCGTTAACGAGCGAAGTTTTGCAAGTGCTGCGGCATCTGTACCTTCAATGCCATGCTTTTTTGCGAAGTTGATTCCAATAGTTTCTGCTGAAATTGGATAGTAAGTGTCGGCATTTTCTTTATTAATCGGTCGTCCTGTAAGCACACCATCACGACCGCCGCCTGATTCAACAATTCCCTTTTGAAACAAACCATTAGCAGCAGGAATAGTAATAAGTGATTGTACTGAAACACCACCTGCTGATTCTCCAAAAATGGTAACGTTGTTGGGATTGCCACCAAAAGTTGCAATGTTTTCTTTTATCCATTTTAAAGCAGCAATCTGGTCCATGTAAGCATAATTGCCTTTAGGTTCTTCAGGATGTTCTTTACTAAGTGCAGGAAAAGCAAAGAAGCCAAGCCGCCCCAAACGATAGTTGACCGTAATTAAAATAACACCTTGTTTAGCAAAGTGTACGCCTGAATAATCAGGTTGTGAACCGCTGCCAAACTCAAATGCGCCGCCATAAATCCAAACCATCACCGGCAGTTTTGCATCTTTCTTACTTCCTGATGGTTCCCAGATATTTAAATACAAGCAATCTTCTGAAGATGTTTTTGAAATTGAATCTGTGCCGCTAAAACCTCGTTGCGCCGGGTCTGCGCCAAATTTTGTTGCATCACGAACATCTTTCCATGCTTTAACAGGTTGAGGTGGTCTCCAACGATATTCGCCAATTGGCGGCGCGGCAAAAGGAATGCCTTTGAAACATGATATGCCATCTTTAGTAAAGCCACGCAATGCGCCGGATTTTGTAGTAATTACAAGTGAAGTTGAATCTGTTTGTTGTGCATGAACAATACATGATAAGAACAGTGCAATGCCTGATATTAATTTTTTCATTGTGGAATTTTTATCGTTATTGTTTTGCGAAGGTCTTTGCCTTTTGTCGTATACGTTGTATATAGATTCCGGTTTTATCTACCAGTATTGCTGATTTGCGCAAGCTGATTAACTAAGGGATAATTAAAGCAGTAGTTTTGAATTCAGATAAAAATATCGTTATGGATGAAATCAAAAGGTTTGAAACAATCAACGATTATAATGTGTTCAACAACAACGAAACACTGCATCCGTTAGTTAGTGTTGTTGACTTATCAAAAGCCAATCCGCGGCAAGGTTCGAAAATGTATTTTGGCTTTTACACCATATTTCTTAAAGATGTGAAATGTGGTGATTTGCATTATGGAAGACATACTTATGATTACCAGGAAGGCACATTGGTTTTTATGTCGCCGGGGCAAATGGCTGGCATGAACAGCAATGGAGAAACGTATCAACCCAAAGGGTATGCATTGGTTTTTGATGCTGATTTAATACATGGCACATCATTAGGAAAACGTATCCGGGATTTCACTTTTTTCAGCTATCAATCAAACGAAGCTTTGCATGTATCTGAACGTGAAAGAAAAATTGTATTGGACTGCTTTTCGAAAATTGAATATGAATTAGAGCGTTCTATTGACAAGCATAGTAAAAACCTTATTGTTTCTAATATTGAATTATTTCTTGATTACTGCACACGTTTTTATGACCGGCAATTTATTATCCGTGAGAACGTACATAAAGGCACTTTAGAAAAGTTTGAACATTTGCTTAATGAATATTATCAATCTGATAAGCCGCAAACTGAAGGTTTGCCTTCTGTTGCTTTTTGTGCGAATGAACTTCATTTATCATCAAGTTATTTTGGCGACCTTGTAAAGAAAGAAACAGGTAAAACAGCGCAAGAATATATTCAGAGTAAAGTGATTGATGTGGCAAAAGAAAAGGTATTTGATTTAAACAAATCAGTTAGCCAGATTGCTTATGAATTGGGTTTTAAATATCCTCAACATTTTACAAGGTTATTTAAACAAAGGGTTGGGCAATCTCCTAATGAATATAGGATGTTGAATTAGTAAGTCTTAAGAACATGGGTTACCTAAAATTCCTCGCATCAGGAAAAAGTTCTTGCTGCAACACTTTCTTTCTCACTTGCGTTTTTTTATTTTCTGTTTTAAAAGTGAAACCATCTTTTTCATCACGTGGTGACAATGTAAGCACACTAACTTCTAATTCTCCAGCTTCAGTTAACGCACATAGTTGTTCTGACCAGTTTTCACAATGTTGTACGATAACATGAATTACATTATCCTGCTTTTGCACCTTACCCTGAACCATTATTAGCTTAGAATGGAGAATTTCTTTTCTGTATGTGTCTTCAAATAAATTTTTAAATACAACAAGATTAGCATTGCCTGTTTCATCTTCAATAGTCATAAAACAAATACCGCCTGCGGTTCCCGGTCGTTGTCTTACCAAAACCAATCCTGCTATTCTTACAATATCACCATCATATAGTTTGTTTAAATCCTCAAGTGCTACAATACTATTTGCTGCAAGCTTTTCACGTAAGAAACTTACCGGATGTGCTTTTAAGGAAAGCGATAAAGCACCATAATCATTAACAACATGTTCTGATAAAGACATCTTTGGCAACAACATGTTTGCCTCTAAAGTGCTTTCAGACGGTTGCCCTTTAAATAAACCGAATAGATTATCTCTTAACGCCGTTATTTCCCATAGTGCTTGCCGCCTGTCTAATCCAATTGACCTGAATGCATCTGCATCTGCTAATTTTATTAAAGACGATACTGAAATACCAATGTCTAAGATTTTATTGATGCTTGTAAACATTTTCTTTCTTGCACACACAAGCTTCTGCATATCTTCTTCACGCATTCCTTTTATCTGCCTCAATCCAAGACGTAACACACAATATTTATTTACCCGCTCTTCAAGCGTGTTATCCCAGTAAGAATAATTGATATCAACAGGTCTCGCGTCAACACCATGTTTTCTTGCATCACCAACAATTTGTGCAGGCGCATAAAAGCCCATTGGTAAACTGTTGAGTAGTCCACATGCAAACACATCCGGATAATAACACTTCAGCCATGCTGAAACATAAACGAGATGCGCAAAGCTTGCAGCATGGCTTTCAGGAAAACCATAGCTTCCAAATCCTTCCAATTGTTTAAAAATTCTTTCTGCATATTCTTTTGAATATCCGTTCTTCAACATTCCATTCATTAGCCTGTCCTGAAATTGTGTTACTAATCCCTGCAGCTTGAATGTAGCCATACTTTTTCTCAATGCATCAGCTTCAGTTTTTGTAAAGCCTGCAGCAACTTCAGCAATGCGCATTGCCTGTTCCTGAAACAACGGTACACCTAATGTTCGGCTTAAGATTTCTTCTATTTCTTTTGAAGGATATTCTATGGGTTCCTGACCGTTACGGCGACGTAAATAAGGATGCACCATATCGCCCTGAATAGGACCCGGTCTTACAATTGCAACTTCGATTACCAGGTCATAAAAACATTTCGGTCTTAGTCGTGGTAACATGGCTTGCTGTGCCCTGCTTTCAATTTGAAAAACACCAATCGTATCAGCAGCGCTTGCCATTTCATATACAGCAGCGTCATCTTCTGGAATATTTGATAGCGTAAAACTTTTGAAGTAATGTTCTTTTGCTAACTCAAAGCATTTGCGAATGCAGGTAAGGATGCCAAGTCCTAATACGTCCATTTTAAGAAAGCCAAGTACATCTATATCATCCTTGTTCCATTCAATGCAAGTCCTGTTTTCCATTCTTGCATTCATAATAGGGCATAGCCGTGAAAGCTTATCCTGAGCAATTACAAAGCCGCCTGTATGTTGCCCAAGCTGACGGGGAAAACCTATATATTGTTTTGTAAGCTGTAACACTTTTTTTAAGAGCGGTTCTTTTGGATCTATCCCTTGTTCTTTTATTTTGTTTGCATCAAACCATTCTTCTGTAAAGTACCATATGCATTTTGACAGCCGATTCAATGTATCAACAGAAAGACCCATTGCCCTGCCAACATCCCGAACTGCGCCTTTTGCATGCATGGTGGTAACAGTTGCAACAATAGCGGCTCTGTCACGACCGTGTTTATTGTATATGTATTGAATTATTTCTTCGCGACGCTCATGCTCGAAATCAACATCAATATCCGGTGGTTCATCCCTTGCATCAGAAACAAACCGTTCAAACAACAAATCAAATTTTGTAGGATTAACATTCGTGATACCTAAACAATAACAAACGGTTGAATTGGCTGCTGAACCCCTACCCTGGCATAATATGCCTCGTTCATTTGATTCTCTTACAGCATCATAAGTTTCTAAGAAAAAGAATGCAATGTTTTTTCTCTTTATAAATGCAAGTTCATGTTCAAGTGTTTTTTTTACTTTTTCAGGAATGTATTCTCCAAATTTTCCTTTAGCACATTGCCAGGTAAAATCTTCTAATGCCTGTTGCTGTGTTCTGCCATCAGGCATCAATTGTTGAGGATATTCGAATTTTAAATCATCAAGATTAAATTGGCAAGCTTCGGTTAGTTCTTGTGTTCGTTTAATAGCATCTGCATATTGCCTGAATAAGCGATGCATTTCATCATGCGGTTTTAAAAATCTTTCTGCATTTTGATGTAATAAAAATCCTGATTCATTAATTGTAGTCTTTTCGCGAATACATGTAACTATATCTTGTAATTCTCTTCGTTCAGGATTATGATAATGCACATCGTTTGTTGCTACAAGCGGAATATCATAGTATTCACTAAGTTTTGAAAGACGAAAGAATTTTTTTAAATCATCACTTTGATAATAGCGTGTTGCTGCAAGATAAAGTTCACTGCCTAATGCTTCATGATATTCTGTCAAAGTGTTTTTAAAATCATCTTCAAACTCAAAATCTTCATTTAAAGTGGATGGTGGAATTACAATAAACTTTATTCCTTTTGCATGTTCATAAACATCTTGTTTATATAAATCACATTGACCTTTTTCAGTTCTTAGGTTGCCTTTTGTGAGCAGCTCACAAAGATTTCCATAGGCTTCTTTATTTGCCGGATATGCTAATAAACTTGCGCCGTCTTTTAAATCTAAATGGCAACCTGTTACCATGCGAATGCCTTTTGCTTTTGCAGCAACATGAGCACGGACAATAGCTGCAAGAGAATTCCTGTCGGTAATTGCAATTTCTTTATAGCCTAATGTTGCCGCATATTCTATTAGTTCATCCGGATGCGATGCACCTCTTAGAAAACTGAAATTGCTTGTTACCTGTAGTTCTGTGTAATTCACATCTTCTCATTTCTTTACTCAAAGAATCCATGTACAAACCACTCAGGATTTCTATTATCATCATAATGACCTAATCTGAAAAGCCAATAACATTTTCCTTCTTCAGTTTGCACTATGTAATAATCTCGATGTCGTTCTTTATTTAACCACCATTCACTTTCTATGCGTTCACAAGCATCTGCCTTTATTACTTTATGCAGCTTGCCATTATATCTGAAATTCATGGGTCGATAATCAGGTATTGGTGCGGTTACTTCAATCAGTTGAGGATTGTTAAACAGATGTGGCGGTCGTAATTTATCTGTTCTCCATTCTGTTGTTGGTTTTTCTTTTAGTGATGTTGCAAGTTTTATTGAATGTTCAGGTAAATGACGTTCAGCAGGCAGGTAACGATGTATGATATTGTTACCAAAATTGTTTTCAAGGTTATCTAATAATTCAGCTACTTCCCTGCATTCCAAACTGCTGTTCATAGTCCAGAATGTTTGTTGTGAAGATTGAACATCTTCTGTCTTCATTGCTTCAATTATAAATAATTCTATACCCAATGCAGGTTCTATGGTTGCAATCTTTATTTCAAAAAGTTTGAAAAGATGTTTTGTACTATTTGAAGGATGATTGGTGCGAATTTTTATTTGTTCAATGTTATCATCAACACGATAACATTTAAATGTTGCAGTGCGTAAGCCTTTGCTTTCTTTTTGTAAACGTCCACATAACGCTTCTAATAATTTCTGTAATGCTATTTCAATTCCTGTAGCTGTTTGTATCGGTTCTAAACACGGCAATCGTTCACTGTATGCTTCAACAGGAATTACAGGTTTAATTATTTCATCTTTATTACCTAATGCCTGGTCAAGCCTTAATAATAAATGTTCTCCAAACCTTCTGCGTAATGCAGACCGTTGCATTTTCATAAAACTCTTTACCTGATAAAAGCCTAATTTTTGTAACTGGTCTGCAATATTGGATTGTATGCGAAGTGCAGCAGGCGGCAATACCATTAATGCTTCTCTTTGTTCGCCGTGTTTGATGATTGCTTTTTCTTTCCCGAATCTGCTTACTGCCCACGCAGTACCAATTGTATCAGCCATTGCTGCACGAATATGATAGCCTAAGCCTTTTAATTTGCTGATAATATCTTTTAGATATGCTTCCTCACTTCCCCACAAATGCGTACAACCACTAATGTCAAGTATTAAACCGTTCGGTAAATCAATAGCTGCGACAGGTGTATATTTAACAGACCAGATTGCAAGTTTATTAAGAAGTTTATCTGCAAGCTCAATTTTATCATCAAATACCTGCACATTAGGAAAAGTAATTTTTGCATCAGCTACAATCATACCTGCATACAAACCTTTTGTTTTTGCAAGTGCACTTACTTCTGTGATGATCATTCTTCTCCGTTGAGGTGATGCTAATACAAAAGGAATTTCTTTCAATTCAGGTTGATGGCGGATCATCCAGTCCGTCTTCAAATGACAAAACCATATTGCTACAAATCTCTTACTCATCTTATCCTGTTTTTCTTCGCTGTTCTTGTGATATTGAAAAAATGTTTTGCTTAATTTCTTTTAAGCGGTTTGATGAATATTCTAATTGCCATGCGCCGGGTTTACCATTGCGAACTCTTAGTAGTTCAACGTTCCAACGTGGAGAACCAATGCCAGGCATGCCATCCGGTAGTTCACGAGGCAGTGCGGTAATACGCCAACGTGAAATGCAGGCTGTTGTATTTAAAATTTTGGGTTGATGGCGCACTAATAATCCTGTAACTCTGCTTTGCTCTGCTGCTAATTGAAGTCGTCTTGATTCTTTAAAACTGAAGTTTTTTACTTCACCTATCACTGTTGCGATTCTCTTGCATTGTAATGATTGTTCCATTGCAAACAAAACATCTTTTTCGTTTTGCAGGTCAACAAAAATTATATTATGTGGTGCAATGCCAAATCTATTTAATGCTGCCGGAAACACTGTTCTTGATGCACTTATCCAAATGGCTGCTCGGTCAAATTGCGTGAGCTTACTCAACAAAACAGCAATGAAACCAGTTGTTGGAGCAATATCTTCTACTAATGTATAAAGAAATTCATGTGTGCATCCGATAGGGAACGTTGCATTTGGAAAAGCATGTTCAATACCAGAAAAACCTATTTTTACATCGTTATCTGTAGATAAGGATTTCAATCCCTGCAGAGGAAGAATATCTCTTTCGAGTTGAGCAATAATATTACTCCTAACTCCATTCATTCAGCTAAAATAGTTAGTAAAACGATGCTAAAAAAATGAGGAAAGATATTTCTCATGAAGCTTCTCACGTAAAAGATTGAATTTGAGCACATAAAAAACATTCAAAAAATATTCAGTGGCAATGGTTTTGCAGCAAATGAGGTAAAGAAGACGATATGCCTGAAGTATGTGATGAGAATAATTTTTATGTAACATTACAAGTGTGCATTTTTAATACTCACTATAGTAATGTTCAATATAATAAAGCCCATTTTTAATGGCGTATATTACCCATCCGGCAGTCGTCTTAACGCCCATTTTTTTAAGAATTCTTGCCCGTAAGCTTTCCACATTTCTTACGCCCATGTTAAGGGTCTTTCCTATTTC
>CAXSDU010000145.1:0-7892 GCA_964236165.1 uncultured Parafilimonas sp.
AACCAGGTAGATTATGGTATATAGGTTTTTTTATCTCTATTGCATTACTCCTTTTTGGTATATATAGTGTTTATCGTGAGGTTACATATGGAATCGGGCAGTGGAATGTAAACCATACTGTAGGATGGGGTTGGGATATAACTAATTTTGTTTGGTGGATTGGCATTGGGCATGCTGGTACATTAATTTCAGCAATTCTTTTACTTTTCAGACAAGGATGGAGAACTGGTGTAAACCGTGCTGCAGAAGCTATGACCATTTTTGCCGTGATATGTGCAGGTCAATTTCCTATTTGGCACATGGGTCGGGTATGGATGGCTTTTTTTACATTACCATATCCAAACACACGCGGACCTGTTTGGCCAAATTTTGCTTCTCCTTTAATGTGGGATGTATTTGCAGTATCTACTTATTTTACCGTATCATTAATATTCTGGTATTCCGGCTTGTTACCGGATTTAGCAACTATACGCGATCGTGCAAAAACAAAATTTCGTAAACTATTTTATGGAATAGCTTCATTTGGATGGAGCGGTTCAACAAAGCATTGGCAAAGACATGAATCACTTTCATTGGTGTTAGCAGGGTTAGCTACACCACTGGTTTTATCAGTGCATACAATTGTATCTTTCGACTTTGCAACATCTGTAATTCCTGGCTGGCACACAACTATCTTTCCGCCTTATTTTGTAGCAGGAGCAATATTTTCAGGCTTTGCAATGGTGCAAACGTTATTACTAATTACAAGAAAAGTTCTGGGTCTTCAACAATATATTACACTTGGGCATATTGAAGCAATGAATAAGGTTATTGTATTAACCGGTTCTATCGTGGGTTGTGCTTATCTTACTGAACTTTTCATCGCATTTTACAGTCAGAATCAGTACGAAAATTATGCATTCTTTTATACCAGAGCGAACTTTTTTAGTCCCTATGGATGGGCATATTATAGCATGATGTTTTGTAACGTAGTAGCTCCCCAGATATTCTGGTTTAGAAAATTGCGCAGAAATTTATGGGTTACAATGTTCTTAAGCATCATAGTAAATGTAGGTATGTGGTTTGAACGTTTTGTAATAATTGTTACCTCTTTATACAGGGATTATCTTCCCTCTTCCTGGCCGGTGTATTACAGCCCTACTATTTGGGAGATGGGATTTTATATAGGAACATTCGGGTTATTCTTCACATGTTACTTTCTTTTCTCATAATATTTTCCGGTAATAGCAACGGCTGAAATAAAACATATATTAAAAGTATCAGGGGAAAGCTATAAAGATGATATGAAAGAATTGGAAGTGCAGCCTGCTGAAGAATTTGCACATGAATACGCGCATTAGGTTAAAATTAATTTATTATTAACTTAAACTCTCTGATTAAAAGGGGGATTAAATATGGCAAAAAAGAAATTTGTTGTTGCTTGTTTTGATGACGAAAAAGTTTTATTTCCTGCAGTTAAAAAAGTTCGTACAGCAGGATACAAAATTCATGATGTTTATACACCATTTGCAGTGCATGGCTTAGATCATGAAATTGGATTAAGAGAAACAAGTCTTCATACAGCCGGATTTATTTATGGCATTACAGGAACAAGTTGCGCCTTAGGCGGAATGAGTTGGGTATTTGTTAGCGATTGGCCTTTAAATATTGGTGGCAAGCCCCATTTCCCTTTGCCTGCTTTTATACCTATCACTTTCGAAGCAACTGTATTATTATCAGCAGTTGGTATGATTTTAACCTTTTGTTATCTCTGCCAAATGGCCCCATTTGTAAAAAAACATCATTTTCATTTAAGGGCTACAGACGATATGTTTGTAATGGTTATAGAATGTACTTCAAAAACGAATGTTGATGATTTACAAAGTTTTTTAACTAATGCGGGTGCGGTTGAAGTTAATGTTCAGGTAGCAGAAACAGGCTGGTGGATTGGAACTTATGATAAGGAACAAAAATTATTAGAAAAAGATCCGGCTATTATTTAAATTATATAAGATGAAATTTCAGTTAATGATATTTTTTATAATAACAGGTTTAATAATTACGGGATGCAGTGATGTTCGCCGGAGTCCAGGTCGCGTTTATATGCCGGATATGAGCTATAGCCGTGCTTATGAAACATATGCTGCGCGGGATTCTAATATATTTACAACTGATATAAATGAATCAGGCAGAAAAATATTTTATAATAATTTACCTGTAGCTGGTACAATTTCAAGAGGTGAAGAAATGCCATTTCTTTTGGCAAAAGATGCACCCGGCGATTCGGTAAATTATGTTGCTTCAAAACAGGTTATAAATCCACTTACTAATTTAGATTCTGTACAAATGAAGGAAGCACAACGTTTGTATCTTATTAATTGTGGGATTTGTCACGGGCCTAAATTAGATGGTAACGGCCCTTTGTATAAAGATGGAACGGGACCTTTTCCTGCGGCGCCAGCAAACTTTGTTGGGAATGATAAATATAAATCAATGCCCGAAGGTCAAATGTTTTATTCAGTTACTTACGGGAAGAATTTGATGGGATCCTATGCATCACAATTATCAAGACATCAGCGCTGGATGGTAATATCTTACATAAAGTCAATACAAAGTGTGGCTGCAGCTGCAGCAAAACCTCCTACATCAGACAGCACATCATCAGGAACAAAATAATTGGTTAGATAAAAAAAACAAAATGGCAGCAGACATAAAAGAGCAATTTGAAATTCCTTCCAAAATGAAAACATGGTCAATGATATTTATTGTCATTGGTGTAATTGCTTTCATTCTTGGTTTAATTACAAAAGGTTTAAGTAATGATGAACATCAGCAGGCTATTTTTGTTGGCACTTTAATGTATAACAGTATTTTCTGGATGCTGATATGTAATGCCAGTATGTTTTTCATTTGCGCAACTACGCTCGCAATGGGTGGATGGTACACTGTTATAAAAAGAATTCCTGAAGCCATATCTACTTTAGTTCCGGTTTTTGGTATAGTTACGTTTGCTATTTTTATATATCTTGTTGCAATAGATAAAACACATAGTATTTATCAATGGCTTGACAAAGGAGTGGTTGAAAACGATAAAATTATTAAGGGAAAAAGCGGTTTTCTTAATCCTGGTTTTTTCATGGTATGGAGTGTGCTTGCCATTGGATTTTGGAGCTTACTTGGTTATAGAATGCGCAGATTAAGCAGTGAATCTGATGAGGCACCAATGGATTTTGAAAAAGGAAAAAATTACATTTGGCGTAATACAGTTACAGCAGCTTTATTTATTGTTTGGTTTGCATTAACGATTGGCTCTACGGTTCCTTGGCTTTGGATGATGAGTATTGATGCGCACTGGTACAGCACTATGTATAGCTGGTACACTTTTGGAAGTTCTTTCGTTTCGGGAATGAGTCTTATTGCGTTATGGTTAATTTACTTAAAAAATAAAGGTTATCTCGAATATGCAAATCAGGAACATTTGCATAATATCGGAATTTTTATGTTTGCGTTTTCAATTTTCTGGACTTATTTATGGTTTGCTCAGTATATGCTTATATGGTATGCAAATATTCCGGAAGAAACTATCTATTTTAAACATCGCGTACAAGGCCCGTGGAAAGGAATATTTTTCATGAACATAATAATAAATTTTGTTTGCCCTATTCTTATTTTAATGAAACGTTCAACAAAGCGTAATTATACATGGATGACATTTATGGCAATGCTTATTATTTTTGGACACTGGATAGATTTTTATCAAATGATAATGGGCAGTGTAAGACCTGAAGACGCTACTTTAACCTGGCTGGATTTTGGAATAGCATCTTTATTTATTGGCTTGATGATTCATTTTACATCTAGGGCGTTAGCAAAGAAACCGTTAGTGGCAACATATCATCCATTCCTTAAAGAAAGTATTGTACACCATACATAGAAATATTTAAAAGAAAATAGAATCTAATCATGTCACTATTTTTTATCATAGCTGTTATTGTTCTGGTTTATCTAATAATTTTTCAGATAGCAAAAGCCAGTGAATATGTATCAGTAATAAAAGGAGAAGAAAAAAGTAAGAAAGAGCAAAATAAAATAAATGGCTTTTTTATGATTGCTTTTCTAATTGCAGGATTAATTGGTGTTTACGTATGCAATAAATCACTTTTTCCAAAAACGCTTTTAGCTCATCCTTCTCCAAGTGTGCAGGGCGAGCAAGTAGATTCTATGCTTTGGGTAACAATAATAATTACCGGCAGCGTATTTCTTCTTACTCAATTTCTTCTTTTTTGGTTTGGATTTAAATATCAGCAAAGTGATAAACGTAAATCTTACTATTTACTTCATAATAATAAGCTTGAGCTTATTTGGACAGTAATACCTGCAATTGCAATGACAGTTCTTGTAGTAATCGGTTTGCGTAACTGGTATTCTTTTACTGGTCCGGCACCAAAGAACGCAATGCAGATTGAAATAACAGGTAAGCAATTTGGATGGATATTTCGTTATCCCGGAACTGATAATGTTTTTGGTAAAAAATATTATAAACTTATTGATGATGCTGATAATAATTCTTTAGGACAAGATTGGAATGATAAAACAAATTTTGATGATGTAGTATTACAGGCTACAATGTATGCAGTAAAAAATAAGCCAACAAACCTTATTATTAATTCAAGAGATGTAATACATGATGTTGGATTATCTCAATTTCGTCTTAAACAAGATGCTGTTCCTGGAACACCAACTTCATTGTGGTTTACGCCAAAGTACACCACTAAAGAAATGAAGGAAATAACTGGTAACCCTGACTTTCAGTATGAAATAAGTTGCGATCAAATGTGCGGTAATAGTCATTATTCTATGCGTGGTGTTATTGAGGTTGTATCACAGGAAGAATTTGATGTTTGGATGGCACAGCAAAAACCAAATTACTATGCGGTTTTTCCTGATAAGGATCCATCAATCAAAAAACCGCAATTACAGGCTGACAGTACGAAGGCTACAGCTGCAGTTAACTCTGCTGCTGCAGTAAAAACAAAAATGTAAATTAGCAACAGTTCCTTTATTGAAGCTGTTTTAATCTTAATAAAGATAGTATGAGTAACGAAGCCTCAATGCACACAGATACAAGCGTTAGTGTTCCGGTGGAAGTGCATCATGGAGAAGAACATGTGCATCATCACCATCATGAAAGTTTTATAACAAAATATGTTTTTAGCCAGGATCATAAAATGATTGCCAGGCAGTTTTTAATTACCGGAATGTTCTGGGGTATTTTAGGGGGATTAATGTCTGTAATTTTCAGATTACAACTTGGCTATCCTGAAACATCTTTTCCATTTCTCCAGGACTTATTAGGGAAATGGTGGTTTGAAAACGGACATCTTACTGCACAAGCTTATTACGCATTGGTAACAACACATGGTACAGTGCTTGTATTTTTTGTATTAACAGCAGGTTTGAGCGGAACATTTGCCAATCTTCTTATTCCACTGCAGGTTGGCGCAAGAGATATGGCTTCACCTTTTCTAAATATGCTTAGCTATTGGTTTTTCTTTTTAGCAAGTGTAGTAATGTTGTCAAGTATTTTTGTTACCACAGGACCTTTCAGTGGCGGATGGACAGCTTACCCCCCACTTAGCGCTTTACATGACGCGTCTCCCGGTTCACAACATGGAATGGATTTGTGGTTGATTGCAATGGCAATATTTGTTGTGTCATCTTTGTTAGGTGGTTTAAATTATATTGTTACTGTTTTAAACATGCGAACAAAGGGAATGAGCATGACGAGATTACCATTAACAATTTGGGCACTTTTCTTTACAGCTGTACTTGGTGTACTCTCTTTCCCTGTTTTATTATCGGGTTTAATTCTTTTAATATTTGATCGGAACTTTGGAACAAGTTTTTATTTGTCTGATATATTTGTTGCCTCAACAAATACAGCTTTACCTAATGAAGGTGGTAATGCTATCTTATTTCAGCATCTGTTCTGGTTTTTAGGTCACCCCGAAGTATATATTATTCTTCTACCTGCGTTAGGTATGGTATCGGAAATCATTTCCGTTAATTCGAGAAAGCCAATATTTGGTTATATGGCAATGGTTGCATCACTATTTGCAATTGCGATCCTGTCGTTTCTTGTTTGGGCCCACCATATGTTTGTAAGCGGACTAAATCCTTTTCTTGGTTCAATATTCGTTTTACTTACGTTATTAATTGCTGTGCCATCAGCCGTAAAAGTATTTAACTGGCTTACTACACTGTGGCGCGGAAGCATCCGGTTTACACCAGCTATGCTTTTTGCTATTGGCTTCGTAAGCTTATTTATTTCAGGTGGTTTAACAGGCATCTGGCTTGGTAATTCTGCGCTTGATATACACTTACACGATACATATTTTGTTGTTGCACATTTTCATATTGTAATGGGCGTAGCTTCTATGTTCGGCATGTTTGCGGGCATCTATCATTGGTTTCCAAAAATGTTTGGCCGATATTTAAATAATACGCTTGGGTATATTCATTTCTGGATAACAATTGCCGGCGCTTATCTTATATTCTGGCCTATGCATTATGAAGGCTTGGCAGGCATGCCGCGCCGTTATTACGATTATAGTTCATGGACAAGCTTTAGTCAATTCGGAGATTTAAATCGTATTATCAGTACTGTTGCAATGGTTGTATTTTTTATTCAGCTTTTATTTTTATTCAATTTCTTTTATTCTATTTTTAAAGGCAGAAAATTAACTACTCCAAATCCTTGGGGAGCTAATACTTTAGAATGGACTACACCCATAAAGGCAGGGCATGGTAATTGGCCTGGTGAAATACCTGAAGTACATCGTTGGCCCTATGATTATGGTAAAGATGGCAGAGAATTTATTCCGCAAGACGTTCCCATTGGTAATGATGAAGCTCTACATTAATTTTTAATTACTAATATATTATGCCCTGAAATTTTTTAGGGCATTTTTTTTTGTTGACATTTGCGCCGTGACAAACAAAAGTGGTTTTGCATCATATAACCTTGTTCTAAAAATCAAAGATTATTTTTTACTGATGAAGTTTACTTTAAGCTTCATGGTTGTATTTACTTGTGTTATTAGTTATCTGCTTGCACCAAATATTGTTGAATATTCATGGCTTTACATTATTATTTTATTTATTGCAGGTTTGTTAATTACAGGAAGCGCCAACGCAATAAACCAGGCAGTTGAGAAAGATACTGATGCATTGATGAAACGCACGAATAAACGCCCTGTCGCAAGCGGAAGAATGTCTGCAAATGAAGCGTACGCGTTTGCTTTTTTTGCAGGACTTGCAGGCGTTTTGCTAATGTATTTTTTCTTTAATGCACCTTCTGCTTTACTTTCTGCATTCAGTATATTTTTATATGCATATGTATATACACCATTAAAAAAAGTAAGCTCCATTGCAGTTTTAGTTGGTGCTTTTCCGGGTGCAATACCTTGCCTGATTGGCTGGGTAGCGGCGACAGGATTAATTAGCCCCTTTGCAAACATTAATGTAAACGGAATAGCATATTCTAATGGTGCTGGATGGGCTTTGTTTGGTATTCAGTTTTTATGGCAATTTCCACACTTCTGGGCAATTGCATGGCTTGCTTATAAAGATTATGCAAAAGCAGGTTTTAAATTATTACCAAGTGATAAAGGACCCACAAAATTTACTGCAGCACAAACAGTAATTCATTCAATGCTGATGATACCGGTTGGGATGCTGGCCTATTATTTTAAGATAAGTGGCGTAACATCAATGTGGATATTATTAGCCTGTAATTTGTGGATGGTATTTGTAAGCGTAATGTTGTTTGTAAAGATGGATGCGGCAGCAGCAAGGAAGGTAATGTTCAGTTCTTATTTTTATTTGCTGATCGTTTTTCTTTCATTGTTGTT
>CAXSDU010000146.1:0-7456 GCA_964236165.1 uncultured Parafilimonas sp.
GATATTAAAAACTGGAAGAGAAGCGATCTGCAGAAATATTTTAAAACTTATTATGCACCTGATAATTGCGTAGTTGTGGTTACAGGCAATGTAACTTTTGACCAGGTAAAAAATCTTGCTGTAAAATATATGCAGCCTATTCCTGCACAACCTGTGCCGCCGCCTGTACATATTGTTGAACCGCTGCAAACAGGCGAACGCAGAGTGATGGTGCAGAAAGATGTAACAGCGCCATATCTTTTAATAAGCTATCATGTACCAGCAACAAAGGACAGCGATCATTATGCACTTGATGTTTTAAATGCAGTTTTATCTGCAGGCAATTCATCCAGATTGTACGCCGCACTTGTTGATAAGAAACAGCTTGCAACAAATATTTTTACTGACCTGCCTTTAAGCTTTGACCCGTTTGAATTTAATATATATACTGAATGCAGCGACAGCGTAAAAACAACTGATGTGGAAAATGCTATTTATGAAGAAATTGATAAGATAAAAACTGATGGCATTACTGAAACAGAATTACAGAAAGTAAAGAATCAAAAGCTGATGAATTTTTATGCGCAGATTGAAACCATTGATGGCAAGTCGGAAGATATTGGTAACTATGAAGTGTTTTACGGCGGCTATAAAAAAATGTTTGATGCGCCTGCGGAATACAATAAAGTAACGGTGGATGATGTAAAGCGTGTGGCCAATCAGTACTTTAAAAAATCGAACAGAACAGTAGGTATTTTACAATCAAACGTGGAGGATTAATTTATGCGTAAGTATATTCAATACATATTTTTTACAGTTATTATTGCCTGCAGCATGCAACTGAATGCACAGGAAAGCGCAGCAAAATATAAACTGCCGCAATACACAAAATTTCAGCTTGCTAACGGCTTAACTGTTTATCTTATGGAAAAACATACAGTGCCGGTTATAAACGTTTCAGTCATCATTCCGGCTGGTGCTATTTATGATGCTGATAAAGCCGGAGTTGCAGCTTTAACTGCTGATTGTTTAATATGCGGAACAAAAAATTATTCAAAAAAGCAAATTGAAGAAGCATTTGATTTTGCGGGTGCAGATTATAATACTTATGGTACAAAAGAATTTGCCGGTTTATCAGCAAGGCTTGCCGTAAAAGATGAAGACAAGCTTTTTCCTGTTATTAAAGAAATATTAGTTAATCCTGCTTTCAATGATTCAGATTTTATTAAAGAAAAAAAACGCACACTTGCAGATTTAGACCAGGCAAAACAAAGCCCCGGCCGTGTAATTGGCTTATACTGGGATAAATTTTTTTATGGTAATCATGTATATGGAAATGTAACTACAGGTACTGTTTCTTCAATAACGCCATTAACATCTCAAGACCTTAAAAAATTTTATACAACATATTATAATCCGCAGGGTTCGGCCATTGCGTTGGTAGGTGATTTTAATACGGCCGATATGAAGAAAAAAATAACACAGTTATTTGGCGATTGGAAAAAAACAGCTTCATCTGCAGCATTGCCACCTATTCCAACATACAACATCACGTCAGCCAAAGTATTACTGGTAAATAAAGATGATGCGCGTGAAACAACTTTGTTGATTGGTACAAAAGGCGTAACAAGAAATACACCCGATTATATTCCGTTGCAGGTTGTAAATACTATTTTTGGCGGAAGATTTACTTCATGGCTAAATGAAGAACTGCGTGTAAAATCGGGACTTACTTATGGCGCCGGAAGTTATTTTGATTATAAAAAAAATGGCGGTGCATTTTTAATATCAACACATACTGCTAATGAAACAACTGCACCAACACTTGAAAAAACGATCGAAGTAATTAACCGCTTACAATCGCAACCGATTGATGATACTACATTAACCTCAGCAAAAAATTATATGATCGGGCTTTTTCCGCCGCGTTTTCAAAGCGATGGGCAACTTGCGGGCTTATTAACAGGTATGTTTTGGTATGGATATAACGAATCATACATCAACAATTTTGAAGCAAACGTAAACGAAGTAACTGTTGCACGGGCAACAGAAATCATACAAAAATATTTTCCGAAAAACAACCTGCAGTTTGTGCTCATTGGCAAATCGTCAGATATAAAAAAGATTGCTGAAAAATACGGATCTGTTACAGAAGTGCAGATAAAAGATGATATCGGCAATGGATTTTAATTGCAGTTTTTAATTTAAAAGAAGATGAAAAAAATTTGCTTTTTGTTTTTTCTTAGTACGCATTTTTATGTATTGAATGCACAAAAACAATATACACCATCAAAAGAAAATCTAGAAGCAAGAGAATGGTTCACTAATGCAAAATTCGGCTTGTTTATTCATTGGGGACCTTTTAGTATTCCGGGCGATGGAGAATGGGTAATGAACAACCGCAACATTACCGTAAAAAATTATACGCGCCTGATGGACTTTTTTAATCCGATAGATTTTGATGCAGCGCAATGGGTTTCTATGGCGAAGAATGCCGGTATAAAATATATTACTTTAATCACGCGCCATCATGATGGATTTAGTATGTGGAATACGAAAGCTTCTGATTTTAATATTATGAATACGCCTTATCAAAAAGACATTGTAAAAGCAATTGCTGATGAATGCCACAAGCAAGGCATCAAACTTTTTTTATATTATTCATTGCTCGATTGGCGGCGCGATGATTATAGTTACTGGACAGGAAGAACCGGGCAAGGCACAGGGCGTACAGTGCATGGCGACTGGAACAATTATATAAAATTTATGGAGCAACAGTTAACAGAATTGCTTACGAACTATGGTGAGATAGCAGGTATTTGGTTTGATGGATATTGGGATCAGACTGCGCCCGAAGGTGCTGCAGACAGAACACCAAAAGTTGACTGGCATTTAAATGAAATTTATGCGCTTATTCATAAACTGCAGCCGCAGTGTTTAATTGGAAACAACCATCATCTTGATCCATTGCCTGGCGAAGATTTTCAAATGTTTGAACAGGATTTACCCAGCGAAAATAAAGGTGGTCTAAATTATCAAAAGCCTTCTGCGTTGCCACTTGAATCATGTATAACAATGAATAATTCCTGGGGTTTTAATATTACTGATACATCCTACAAAACAACAAAGCAGCTAATTGATTATTTGGTAAAAGCTTCGGGTTATGGCGCAAATCTTTTATTAAATATTGGTCCGATGCCAAACGGTAAAGTGCAGCCTGAATTTAAAGAAAGACTTGCTTACATAGGTAACTGGTTAAACGTTTATAGAGAAAGTATTTATAATACAAAAGGCGGATATATGCGTCCGCAAAATTGGGGATGCATCACACAAAAAGGAGATACGATGTATGTGCATGTTTTAAATGATTCATCAACATCAGTAACACTTGAAAATTTTCCTTATAAAAAAATTGCAAAAGCTTATTTGCTGAAGGATAACTCAGCTATTAAAACAAGTTTAAAAAATAATGTTTTAAATATTGAAGACATTAAGGAAAACAAAGAAGAGCCTGATGAAGTAATTGTATTGATTAATAAAAATTAAAATCAATTCTGCTTGATATATTTTGAACCGCAGGGTTCTATACAGCCGCCTGTTAACGTGAGCTTAGTGCCTTGAATTTCATAACGAATTGTTGAAGTTGCATTAGGATAAATGAAAGTAATTGTTGAATCGGTAGGCAAACTAAATCTTATTATATCACCGGTTGTAATTCCACTGTTTTCATAGGTGCTGTCGCTGTTAAATTGAATAAAGTAATCGTTAGTTTCGGGCATCCACGTTCCGCTTCCATCGCCCGGATCTAAAAGAAATTCTGTTTGTTTCCATTTACCAATTATAGATGCATTATTTTCAGGTTGATTTGTATCAGAAGATTTTGTGCAAGCAAAAATATTAATTAGGATTAGCGAAAGAATTGTAATAAAATATTTCATTGAAAATTTTTTATAAAGACAAACAGAAAGGAATGAACGTTGTAATTATCAATTGAAATTTTTATAAAGAATTATACACTTTCCTGTAACCGTCAGCCATTCGCTCAACATTAAAAGTTGTTTGCAACATATTTAAAGATGCTTCGCCATGTTTATTTAAAAGCGCTTTCTGATTTTGATATTGATGGATGAATTCAATTGCTGTTTTAGCATCATTAAACAAAAATCCATTTATATTATTTATAACAAGATCTGAATTGCCGGGGCAATTTGATAAGAGCAATGGCAACCGCATACTCATTGCCTCAAGCACAGCATACGACAAGCCTTCCCATAACGCAGTTGAAATATAAAGATGCGCTTCGCTTAAATGATTTTCAACTTCAGTGTGAGGCACCCAACCTGTTATTTTTATATTGGGTGATGTAAGCAGGTTACGTTGAATACCATCTCCAATCCATGTAAATTTTATGTTTGAATTATTTACAAATGCAGATGCAATTTGATTAAACACAAAAGGATTTTTTTGCGTTGCTGCACGACCAGTTGTAACAATATTTAGAACGCTGTTATCTAAATTTTTTTTAGGATGTTGCGGAAAATATTTTCCGTTGTTTACATAATCTGCTTTCATTCCAATTTTATGATAAGCATTGGCTTCAGACTTTGAAACACCAACAATTTTTCCGGGAAATATGCTTACTGTTTTTTCAATTACTGTAAAAATATTTCGTGTAAACGCAGAAACATCCTGCCGTAAAAAAGTAGCGCCGTGTGGTGCATAAATGACTTTTTTCTGCCCGATTATTTTCGCGGTAACCCTACCTAAAATATTTGCTTTTGCAGAATGAAGATGTAATATATCAAAAGGCTTTTGTGCCTTTAGAATCTTTATTAAATTATTGAGCGCTTTTATATCTTTTGAAGGAGATATATTCGTTTCAATATCATTCCACCTAATAAATTTTACAGTAGCGGGAAATGATGAATGTGCCTTTTCAAAAAAGCGATGTCTTCCATAAACAATAGTATGTTCAATATCATGTGTGCTATTGGTTAAGCATCGCAAAAATTCTATAACACCACCTTCAAATGCTTCGGTAACGTGCACTATTCTCATTGCAGTAAATCTATTATTAAGTTAAACAAAACCTGACAGGTTTAACGATAAAATTTATATTTGATTGTAGACAACATATCAGGTATTAGAATCAGCTAGTTTTATTTAGCTGATATTTCAATTTAAGCAGAAAGTGCAAAATCAATTATTTTAAATTGAATCATTTTTTCTCCATTCCATTCGTTCCAGTCAAGCGTGTAAACAATATTAAGGGGTGCATGCATTTCAATTAAATTAAATTTTTCAGCCATGTTAAAACCGATACCGGTAAAAATTTTATCATGCTGTTGCAAAACAAATTTTATATGTTGTTCTTTAACGGTTTTAGAGTAACCTGTATCCATTACATTTCTGCTTACAAAAACCGGCCGCATGTTTCCAGGTCCAAATGGTTCCATTTGATTTAAAATGTTTAAAAAAGTTGTATTGATTTCAGCAAAGTTTAATTCAGCATCAATTATTATTTCTGGTGTAAGCATATCTTCATGAATAGTTTCAGAAACAACTCTTTCAAAACTGTTTATAAAAGCAGGCAAATTTTTTTCGTGCATTGATAAACCTGCCGCTGCAAAATGACCACCATAACCAAGCAAATGTTCACGACATGCATGTATTGCTTCATATAAATTAAACCCAGATACACTGCGCGCACTGCCGGCAATTACATCACCGCTTTTAGTTAATACAACTGTTGGCCGATAATAATTTTCAATCAACCTTGAAGCAACAATTCCTACAACACCTTTATGCCAGTTATCTTTATAAACTACGGTTGTTTTTCTTTTTTTATGAATGATATCACCTTCAATCAATGTCATAGCTTCATCAGTAATACTTGCATCAGCTTCTTTGCGTTCAGTATTATCATTGTGTAATATACCAGCATATTCAAGCGCTTTATTATAATCTTCTTCAATGAACAATTGCACAGCTTTTTTTGCGTCGTCCATTCTGCCTGCAGCATTAATACGTGGCGCAATTATAAATACAAGACTATTTATATGAATTTGTTTTTGCATGCCTGCGAGATGCAACAAAGCCTTTAAACTAATGGCAGGATTGTCGTTTACTTTTTTTAATCCGTAAAAAGCAAGTACACGATTTTCATCGGTAATAGGAACGATGTCTGCAGCAATTGCTACTGCAACAAGATCAATATATTTTAAGTATGATTCTTCAGGAAGATTAAGCTCTTCGCTTAAAGCCTGCATTAACTTAAATGCAACACCACAACCACATAACTCTTTATATGGATAATTGCAATCTTTTTGTTTGGGATTTAATACTGCAACTGCATTAGGAATTATTTCATCAGGCAAATGATGGTCGCAAATTATAAAATCAATTCCCATATTTTTTGCTGTTGCAATAAGGTCAACAGCTTTAATTCCGCAATCGACCGAAATGATTAATGTGTAATCATTTTCTTTGGCGAATTGGATTCCGGCAAGCGATACGCCATAACCTTCGCGGTAACGGTGTGGAATATAAAAAGAAACATTCGGATACTTTGATTTTAAAAATTGATATAAACATGCAACGGCAGTAGTACCATCTACATCATAATCACCAAACACCAGAATTTTTTCATTGTTATTTATAGCTGATAAAATGCGCGTAACAGCTTTAAGCATATCTTTCATTACCCACGCATCATGTAAGTGAGAAAGTTGCGGACGAAAATAATCATGCGCTTTATCAAAAGTATTAATAGTGCGTTGAACAAGTATAGCACATAACGTTTTACTTATACCAAGTTTGTTCTTAAGTACATTTACTTCTTCTTCATTTGCTGAAAGTATTTTCCACCTTTTTTGCATCAATAATTTCTGTCTGTTGTATACCGAACCAAATCTTCAAGTGCATCGCGTGTTTCAGAAGTCTCAAATTCATAAAGAATTTTTAGTGCCTCATCTCTAAATGAAAGCATTTTTGTTTCTGCATATTCAATACCACCGCTTTTCTTAACTGCATCTATAACAAACTGCACTTTTTCTTTGTTCCGGTTTTCGTTCTTGATTGTATAAATAATTTTTCTTCTTAAGCTTTTATTGCAACGGTTAAGCGTAAAAATCAGTGGCAGCGTTAATTTTTTTTCTTTTATGTCCATACCTGTTGGCTTGCCAATATTTTTACTGCTGTAATCAAATAAATCATCTTTTATTTGAAATGCCATTCCCACTTTTTCACCAAATTGCTGCATTTTTTCTATGTTATCATTATTCGTAAAAGTAGTGCTTGCTCCTGCACCGCAAGCTGATGATAGTAATGAAGCAGTTTTGCCTTTAATAATATCATAATAAATATTTTCACTTAAATTAAGGTTGCGCGATTTTTCCATTTGAAGTAATTCCCCTTCGCTCATAAGTTTTACCGCTTCAGATAAAATTTGTAATACTTTATAATCGTTGTTAGCTAA
>CAXSDU010000147.1:0-7432 GCA_964236165.1 uncultured Parafilimonas sp.
CAGTTGCTGATACTAACGGGCTTATTTCTTCCTTTCTTTTTATCTGCCCAAACCCGGGCAATCTTGTGTAAGGAACTTTAATCCATTTTAAATAAGAAGGTGTAGTGGGAGAGCCGGGCATTGTATTATGTACGAACGGAAAACTTATTGGCGTAGCAGGCAAGCGTGCGCCGTAACTCATTTTACTAACGAATAAAAAATCATTAATCAGCAAAGTTTTTTCCATGCTTTCTGTGGGAATAGTATAAGCTTCAAAAATAAATGTGCGTATAAGTGTTGCCGCAACAACAGCAAAAACTGCCGCATCAACCCATTCACGTGCTGCAGATTTTTTATAGCGCGTAACTGCTTGCGGACCTGCCCAGCGAATATCTTTTGAAAAGCCAACATAAGGCAGATAAATAAAAGGCAAAAAAACAGCAGCTGCATGTTGTAATAATGTAAACTGACCGAAGTTCATAACAAAAATCAGCGTAATCCAGATGGTTATAAACTGTCCTGCAATTGGGATGAACTGAAGCCAGAACCAGAACTTTTTTATATTGGCTTTTTCAACCATGCACCATGTATTATAAAATGGCACAAGCGCCTTCCATGGTTCAATGCCGGCTTTTTTGAACATGCCATACATACCAATGTGCCAGCCAATAGTTCCGAGTATAAATATTATCCATCCCATTAAAAAAAATTTATTGTCAACAAAATTAATGTTCTAATCAGCCTTATATAATTGTACAAGAGAAAGTTTTCTTAAATATGATGATTGAGATTAATATTTATTTATAATGATGATATAAAATGACAAGCAAGTATCATTCAAAATTATTTTCAATTACCATAGCACTTGCGCCGCCGCCGCCGTTACAAATACCCGCTGCACCATATATGCCACTATTTTGTTTGAGAATATTTATGAGTGTTACGATTATTCTTGCACCGCTGCAACCTAACGGGTGACCAATGGAAACAGCGCCACCATTTATATTTACTTTAGCGGGAGATAAATTCATTTTTTGAGTATTTACAATTCCAACAACAGAAAAAGCTTCATTCAATTCTATAAAATCAATATCCTTCATTTGCAAGCCTGCTTTTTCAATTGCTCTTGGAACAGCTAATGAAGGTGATGTAGTGAACCATTCCGGTGCCTGTTCTGCATCAGCATAACTTTTTATTGTTGCCAATGGCTTTATACCAAGTGCATCTGCTTTTTCTTTACTCATTAATACAACCGCTGCTGCACCATCATTCATTGTACTTGCGTTAGCAGCAGTAACAGTTCCATCTTTTTGAAACGCCGGTTTTAATTCAGGTATCTTATCAAACTTTACATTAAATGGTTCTTCGTCTTTTGAAAAAATTAATGGTTCGCCTTTGCGTTGTGGTATTTCAACCGGCACTACTTCATCATTAAATTTTCCATTACTCCATGCAGCCTGGCTGCGCTTATAACTTTCAATGGCAAATGCATCCTGTTGTTCGCGACTAATACCACACTCGCCTGCACATAATTCAGCAGCATTACCCATTGCATAATTTTTATACACATCGGTTAAACCATCTTTTGATAATCCATCAATCAAGGTTACATCACCATATTTATTTCCCCAGCGAAGTTTAGGTGAATAATAAGGAACATTACTCATGCTTTCCATTCCGCCCGCAACAATAATATCGGCATCGCCCAACATGATACTTTGTGCACCCTGCGTTATTGCTTTCATTCCGCTGGCACAAACTTTATTTACTGTTGTGGAAACAACATTTACCGGTAAACCAGCCAACATAGATGCCTGTCTTGCGGGCGCTTGGCCAAGATTTGCCTGTAATACGCAACCCATTAAAACCTCCTCTACATTTTCTGGTTTTATACCTGCTCTTTGAACAGCGGCTTTAATTGCAATTGCACCCAATTGTGTTGCTGAAAAATCTTTTAGCGTTCCGCCGAAACTTCCTATTGGTGTTCTAACTGCAGAAACAATATATACAGTTCTTTTATCCATGTATTATTTTGAGGTTGCAAAGGTAACGCTTGTTAGTTTGAAGAATTGTTAGTGAAGATGATAGATTTTAAGAAAATAAAAAATGCAGTACTTGAAATTATTCAGGTTTGAAACACATAAATGTGTTTTAAAAATTTAAAAGATTATTACTTTACATCTCTGTCAAATACTGCAGTATATATTTGCCCGTCTTTTTTTATTTCTACCCAAATGCGGTATCTGCCCGAAGAAGGAAAAGTATAAGGAAAGCTTACTGTGTTATCTTTATCCATATTCATTCCCGTCATATTATGTTTTCCATTTGATGTAGAATCCATTCCGGGCATTTTCATTTCCTTCATAAGAAAATCTTCTCTTTCTTTTTCAGGCATTGCTTGCAGGGTTTTTATCTCGCGGTCGATGCTATCACGAAAAATTGTTTTATTCGGATCCTGATATTGATTTCCCGGCGTGTTTATACGATCCTGTAAGCTGGTTTGTGCCGCCATTGAGTAAGTTCCCACGGGATGAACATGTGAAAATACCATTCCATCAGTACGAACGATAATTACATGCCCTTTCATACCCATGTATAGATCTGGTATTATTGGTTGATTATTTTTATTCCATATTGAAAACTGAAGGGAATACAATTGATTACTTAAATAATGTTTACTGTTTTTTAAGCCATCTAATATAATTACAGTTCCGTCTTTGAGCTTTGCGCCTTCGCCGGTGTGATTTCCAAGTGTAATATTATTTGTTGTTTCCGGTGCATTGTTAGCTGACTTAATTGGATGAGAAATATCAAGTGCATCATCAGCGTCTGAGTCTGCTGAATCCGATTTAATATCTAAAAGATTTTCGTTTATGGTTAATGTATCTTTTATAGTTTCGGTAAAGCCGGAGTTATAAACTATATCTGCATAAGCAAGATATTTTCCTTTAGGGATATTAGGAAGATTTGCTTTAAAATTTACAGGACCAACTCTCTCTGGATGGAGGTGTGCAAAAACATCCATTCCCGGTAAACTGATAATAAAAAAGTGCATGATTTTTCCGTGATCCGGGATAATATAAGGAAGCCATTTGCTTCGTTGCGAATGCGCTGAATCTATTGTTAGATACAATTCGTTTTTTCCATTTTTTTCATCAATCTGATAATTTGCATGCATTGGTCTAAAAACAAATTCGTTTGTTTTTTTTGCAACACTGTGCCACCATGCACCACCGCCATATACAAGAACAGAACACAAAATGGTAGTAATAACAAAAGCTACCCGCTTGGCGTATTTACTTTTTAAAGGAATAGATTCTCCGCTTTTTGTAATACCATCAGATACGCTTGAACTAACTATTGTTATCATAAGAATGAACAGAAAAATTCCAAGCCCGATAAGCATATATTTTGTAGATGGCGGAAGGTTTTGTGCAGTAGTAGAAACAGCCACAACAGGAACTAACATTTTTCCTTTGCCTAATGGTCCGGTGATGTTTAATTCTATACTTGCCGAACCATTATTCATCATCCATAAAATTCCTTCATATTGACCCGGGCTATTTGGTACCGGCGTTAACAGGTCTGGAGAAGGGGCGCCGTTTTCACCTGAAAAGAAATAAATTGGTCGTGCATATATTTTAATACCAGAAGCATTACTCGTAAACAATGTAAGCGTTGCAGTTCCGGGAACAACATCTGGCGTTTTTATATTAATCAGAACATGATAAGGACCAGCCATTCCTTCAAGGGTGATATTTGAATTGCCAACATGTGCCTGCGCAAAATCAATCTGAAAAAACACTAAACAAAATATAAAAAAGAACTTCCTCATAAGTGTCACATAAATTAAATAATAAACAAATGTTTTAGCGTTGAATGCGCTGCATCCAGTTTCCCCAGCTAAGACTTATACGACTGATTACTATTCCTATTAAAATAGCAATACCAATACCTATCGCAAAAGAAGGTAGATGCTGAAGATCGCCCGGACTAAATTTATAACGGTAAGGTGAATCAGGCGGGTTTCCAAAATACCAAGACTGTGCACCAAAGAACCAGTTACGTGCTTTTGGTGATTCTAATAAAAAGCCGCTGAAAGGATATTGTATAATAACTAATAATGGAACAAAAATTGCACTTAAACGCATTGCTTTACCCCAGTCATTTGCTTTAGACCGAGCCATAACAAGATCCATAAATATAGCTGGTATCATAATTAACAATGGAAACATCTCCGGTTGAAAGTGTGTGGTATGCGTTAGAATTGGACCAAGTTTGGGTTCTGCAGGAAAAATTTGTAGCGTCCAGTTAACGATTGCAGCTATTAAAAAATAGCCAATAGCAATTGAAGTCATGCCCCATTTCATACGAAGTGCCCGGCAAAATGCAGGTAAAATAAGTAATGTGATTACAGTTGCAGCTTGATAAAAAAGAGCACCTCTCATGTTTCTTACACGAATAATTGGATTGGAAATAGTAAAAAGTAAACACAACAAACTACAAGCTGAAATGATAAATAAAATTTGAAATATAAGTAAAGATTTATTTTTTGGGTTTGTAAGATTAATGTATTTGCAAATAGTTACACAACCACCAAATTCCAAAAAAAATATTCCTAAAAGAAGCAGTGCATGTGGCGGTGAAAAAACTTTTACATCCAAACCATATGCGCTATGCCACCAGTTATCAAATGGTGCAGAGGTTAGCATTGCAATGGCGCCCCAAATACAGAACATAGACCCAAGCGAACTATAAAAAATGCCCCACACTTTTACAAAAGATCCTCTTTTTTCTATAGGTGATTTAAAGCTATTAAGAAGCACTTGTATACCGGAAAAAACGCCTCCAAATATTGCACCTATATAAATAAGAATGTGTGGCGGAGTAAAAAATCTGTCGCGGCCAATGGATGCATGCCATGAGATATCCCACAATATTCCTACAGCACTAAAAAGTGCGGCAATGGTTACTGCATAGATGTATAGTTTTATACCAGTTTCTTTCTCTATATTTTGAACACTTACTGTAGATTTATTATTAAAAAGATTTAATGGTATAGCTGGATTTGAGACTTCCATAATTATTTTGGTTGTTTATAATTTAAACAAATGTCGGTTGTGCTTCCTATCTTATTTATTAATTGTTTGATAAATCAAATTTCAATGTTAATTGCAATCTTTAATTAAATGATATCACTGAGGTGCAACAGATTCATGGTATGCAACAGGTAATTTTTTTTCTTCTCTTTTATAACTAAAAAATCTTTTAAGTTTTAAAGCAGGTTTTTCAATTAAAAACCAGGTAATCTGACTCACTAATATAACTAAAACAAAACAAATAATATTATCGATAACATAAGCAAAGTTACTTGGCATATGCTTGTGCAAAAACACGAAAAGGTTTGGTCTCAGTAATGCAAGAACAGGCACATGAAATATGTACATCGAATAACTATATTTCCCAAAAAATCTAAGCACTTTTAACTCTAATATGCGCTTTACTAAATTGTTTTTATGAACCGACAAACAGTATAACATCATGGCTGCAAAAAATATTGCAAAAAGTGTAGTTCCAACAGGTTCAAGAAATTGGTTATTAGGCATTTTCGGTCTAACTACTGCTATAGCCAGCAATAATACAATAAGTAGTATTTTAAAAAAATAAGGTGCAATTTTATTTAGGGTAGGCACTATGGAATTATTCCTTACAGCTACAGCAAGCAATGCACCTATACATAATGAATCTAAACGACAGAAGGTATTAAAATAAGTATAATGCCATGTATAACCGGAAAAGAAATAATAACACTTTAAACTAATGCTAAAAAGTATTAATGCAACTATAACTTTAACCAGGTTCTTAACATTAAAAATTAAAACTAAAAGCGGCCATACAATATAAAATTGTTCTTCAACTGCAAGCGACCAAAGATGTAAAAAAATTCTGCTTGTTCCTTTTAGTTGCGGCTCTTTTAAAAGTAAAATCCAGTTTTGTAAATAAACCCAGAAATAAGCCTGGTTTTGATAATACACTGAATATGGCGACAAATTTGATTTGCTTACAAAAAGAGGAACAATTATAAAAGCAATAATTAAAACACCATAATACAAAGGAAGAATTCTTAACATTCTTCGGGCGATGTAATTTTTAAAATAATGTTTTTGGGCTTTCGTATCTAAAAGTATTCCCGTTATTAAAAATCCGGATAAAACAAAAAATGAATCCATAGAAAACCAGGCTGCATAAGGTACAGTAAAGAAGTGATACAACATAACTGTAATCATTCCTGCGCCTCTTATTCCATCTAAAGAAAGAATATGTGTGTTTGTTTTATAATCAATATCAATTTTGTGAAAAAATCTTTTCATAAACAGGAGTTGATCTTGGTAGTTTTTGGTTTAACTACAGTACGGAAAAGGCGAAAGATATAAATAATTTTTTAAACTAATATTTACTATGTATAAGAATTTTTTTAGCATTTAAAACTAAAACATGCTATACTACATTAAGTGTTTTGAGTAATAGTAATCCGCAGGCAAAGTGCTATAAATAAAAAATTGTTTATTGTTATAAGCAATAAACAATTTTATAAATCAATCTATTTGATTAGGAGAAATTTAAATTAGAAAGATTAAATCAGTTATAAATATTATGGAAAAATTCCTAGCTCAGCATAACTTGTTCCTACTTTATCTATTGCAACAACATATGCTGCGGTACGCATATCAGGTATTTCACTGTTTGCTTTCCAGCAGTTCATTATTTCGCGTGTTGCTTCAATCATAGTTTGTTCAAGACCACTATGAACAAGATCTACTTCATCAGGTCCGTGTTCAATCAAAATCTTTTCAGCACTATTTACACTTTTGCCGGTGAGTTCTTCCATTTGACCGAGAATATGTTTATTAAGATTTTCGGTAAATCTTTTTTCCATTCTGCCATATCGCACATGGCTAAGATTTTTCAGCCATTCAAAATATGAAACGGTTACGCCACCCGCATTTAAATACATATCCGGAATTACAAGTGTTCTTTTTTTTGCAAATATTTCATCTGCTTCCGGGCTTAATGGTCCGTTAGCCGCTTCGCCAATAATTTTTGCTTTTATACGATCTGCATTACTTGCATTAATAACATTTTCCAGCGCAGCAGGAATTAAAATATCGCATTCAAGTTCTAAAGCATCGCCACTGTTTTCTAAACTTTTTGCACCGGGAAAATTAAGAATAGATTTATTTGTTTTTCTATATTGAAAAACTTCTTCTTCATTCAACCCGTTTTCGTTTACAATAGCGCCTTCAAATTCTGCAATAGCAATTACTTTAGCGCCATGTTCCCTGAAAAATTTTGCAGTATGATAACCTACATTTCCTAATCCCTGCACTATAATACGCTTGCCTTCTATACCAATTGGTAACCCGATTTTCTGCATTACATCTTCTGTATTACA
>CAXSDU010000148.1:0-1740 GCA_964236165.1 uncultured Parafilimonas sp.
AGATTAAAATCATTCTTAGGGTCGCTGATTTCAGCATAAGAAACAAAACGGCTGAACTTAGGCACTTCCAGTTGCTTGTTGAAAACATCTACAATTTTGTGAATGTCCTGCTCCCTCAAACGGTTTTTGTTACCGTCTTTTATAAAGCCATTGCTGGCATCAACCAGAAAAATTCCTCTTTCGTCATCCGGCAAGTCTTTGATAGCCTCAGCATTTTCAAGATCAATTACAATAATGCAGGCAGGAATGCCCGTACCATAAAACAGGTTGGGCGGTAGCCCGATTATTCCTTTGATGTAACCTTTTTCAATGATGCTTTTACGAATTTCGGCTTCCACATTGCCACGGAACAAAACACCATGCGGCAGAATGCAAGCTCCTTTACCAGTACTCTTTAGGGATTTGATTATGTGTAACAAAAAGGCATAGTCACCATTTTTTGCAGGTGGTATTTTATTCGCTTCAAAGCGGCTATAAATATCATTGGCAGGGTCAAAGCCATCTGTCCAATTTTTTGAAGAGAACGGCGGATTAGCAACTACAAAGTCGAAGGTTTTTAAATTACCCAAGGGGTTCTTAAACAATGGATCGGATAAAGTGCTTTGTCCCTTTTTAATTTCTGCTTCAGGATTGTTGTGCAATATCATATTCATACGAGCAAGAGCAGCCGTAACAACGGTTTTCTCCTGTCCGTAAATATTTGCACTGTTCTCTGCTTCTTCCGCGACTTTAAGTAAAAGCGAACCGGAGCCACAGGTAGGATCATAAATTGTCTGCTTAACTTTAGCACCTTTCTTTACACCAATTACTTTAGCCAATACCCGGCTTACTTCTCCCGGTGTATAAAACTCTCCTTTGCTTTTACCGCTTTCAGAAGCAAAGTGTCGCATCAGGTATTCGTAAGCATCTCCTAAAATATCATCTCCTTCTGCACGGTTTTTACTAAAGTCTAATGCTGGGTTTTCAAAGATGGTTATCAGGTCTGTGAGTTTGTCTACCATCTCTTTGCCCTTACCTAATTTTTCATCATCCTGAAAACTGATAACATCAATAACATTTCCTTAATCATTTTCTTTTGCCAATGCACTGATAGCAATATCTATTTTTTCGCCAATATCTTTTTGCCCTTTCAAGGCTTGCATATCTTTAAAACTACCGCCTTTCGGAATTTTTATAAGACCGTTGGGATCATTGGCATACTTATCCGACACGTATTTTACAAACAACAAAACCAATACATAATCCTTGTACTGGCTTGGTTCCATTGAGCCTCGTAATTTATCGCAGCTTGCCCACAATGAACTGTATAATTCTGATTTTTTAATAGCCATTTATGTTGTCTTAGAAATTCAATTTTATTTTTTGTTTTTATGCTAATTGTGTTGCCTTCCACCAATAAAAAAATGCTTCTGTATTTGATTTTTTTAAACGCTGCAATTTTGTGTTGTGCGGCGCTTCAATAGTTGCCTCCGCAACCTGCTTTGGGTCTTTGTATTTTTCTAATGTTGTTTGATCCGATGCAATGAGCCGTGATAAATAAGCCGCCTTTGCAGCATGGGTAATTGCTTTATCCAAATGATAAGGTTCTGAAAAAATGAAACCTGTTACCCGTTGTATGCCTTTTAGTAATTCATTAAAATCCCCTTTGCCATCGCTGCCACGTAATGAAATGCAAAGTGATGTCTGGTAAGTATCTTCCAACACTTCAGCAGGTGAAACTTTTTTAAGATTGCGATAAGC
>CAXSDU010000148.1:1750-7368 GCA_964236165.1 uncultured Parafilimonas sp.
TCTGTTTTTACAAACTTTCCAAAAGTGTTTTTTATCACTTCTAAATCAGTTACTTCATCAAAGAGGTTTCCAATGTCGTAGAGTTGTTTAATAATTTCCATACTCATACTGTTCTCATTACGTATGTATGGCACTCCGGTAGTATTGGGAGCAAATGCAGTGAGCTTATCACCTAACAAATCTTCCACTGATGGCATAGAGATCTGTGCTGCCTTGCCTGTGTTGCTGATGAATTGTGATTTTATTTCGTGCACTGAAACATTGCTGTAATTGTTGTTTTCAAAAAGTATATCAAGCAATACATAATCATCACCCGGGTGGGTTTGATGAATAGGTGTATAAAAGAATTTATAGTGTGCCTTTTCAATATCTGACGCAGTTGTACGGTGCTGCAGCTCCACTTTATTAAAGCCTTGGTCTTTACCAACTGCCTGCATCATCTCTTCTAAGTCCTTTGGTGCTTTTGAAATGATTATGTCAATATCAATCGACAACCGCTTTGCTGAGTTCAGCAGTAGCATTAATGCAGTTCCACCTTTAAAAACGAATGGCAAACCAACATTGCTTAAACCTTCCAACATCAGCAAGGCACGGATAACTTTCTCTATGAGAATTTTATCGGCATTTCGGTTTGACTTTGAAACCTTCTCAATCCATTGCTGTGTTAATGTTTCTTTGTTTATCATGTTGCGCTATAAAACGGCAGTTTATTTCGGCTGCTGCCGAAATTTAGAAACCTTGTTTAAGTATTTATCAAAAATCTTTTTCTTCGCCCTTCTGTCAGCATAGCGAAGCATTCCGCTTTCGTTAATGGTGTACCTGTTATATGCTTCTCTGAAAATATTTTGCATTTCACCGCCTTGTTGGGCCGCAAAAATTGTTTCGTCACAGAAAATATCAACTAACATTTTCTCAATGGTTATGGTCTGTACCTCCTGCACTGTTTGCATTGGAGCTTCTGATACAAGCGACTTTACAATGGTTATTTCTTTTTCGCCGGACGCGTAACGGCTGAGAATGTCAGTAGTGGGATCAATAAAAACATTGGTCTTATTTTCTCTGAGAAAAAAGAAGACAGGTTCCATTGCATCTTTTTCAACTTCTACTAAAGTGTGAAATCTGCCGGGCTGGTGTAACATCAATTCGTTTATAAGGGATGTGTGCCAGGTGCAGATTTGGAGATATGGAAATTGCTTTCGCAACCTGCCGTATAATTTTTTGACGTCGGGAGATATTTGAGGAACAAAATTTTTGCGTTCACCTAAAGTAAACTTTCCCCTGCCAATACGTGAAAGGACACCGGATTGTACAAGGCTGTACACCCGCCAGTTGACAGTGGTGGCTTTTACTTTGGGCTCAAACTGTTTGTAAAACTGTGCAATGTCTTTATTGCCAAAAGTCTTCTTCCCTTTGAAATGCGTTTGTAGTTTATCTATATTCAATGTTTCGGTTTCGATGGTAAAAGTGCAATTTGAAACGAATGTAAGCAAACTATACTATGGCAGCAAATATAAAAAACTGCCGAAATGTTGACTGCAAAAATATATAGGTTTTAAACCATTTTTGTGAAAGCCATATATTTAGTAATATGTAAATTAGTTTAAAAAATTACTTAAATACTATTCTGTTAAGTCATAGAAACCGTCAACATAAAAGTCTAAAAATTCACAAGTTCAGACTAACTTTTCTTAAAGAATCAGCAAGTTTTAAGTATAAGCAAGTAATATCTCAGAATGTTTTAAATAAACCTTCCGCAGTTTGTCAGTATCGTCATTATCAATTTGAAGTCATCTGTTTGTAGGTTGCTTCATTTTTCTCCTGCCTTTACTTTCAATTCAAAGGAATCACTATTTATAGAGTATAAACTGTCTGTATGATGAAGCAGTTCTAATAAAGATTTATTACCAACAACTTTTAAAGCACGGTATTTAATATCGTTTGCTTTTAATTGTTTTATTGTATCATAACTCTTGTAACACCCAAATGATAAAAAAATGCAGAGTACGGTTAAAATAACTGAGATAAATAATCCTTTATGCAAATGATGCTTGTGCTCAATACGCTTGTTTAAGGTTTTAGCTGCAATAAAATTTTCCAGATGTTGAAATTTATTATAGATTACTTCCTCAACCGATTTTGTATTAATAGTCGTGCCAGGATGTTGTTTTTGTTCTTTTAGTAGCTTTTCAAACGCGCTTATCCGATCAATGATATTTACAGAACTGTTTTGCAGGTCAATATTGTTTGCTTTTAACGACTTTAAATCATCAATTATATCACGAAGTATAAATTCAAGTTCCTGTTCCATTATTTTAAATATTAAAATTTAATACGCTGTTGTTTCTTTTTCTTCTTTTGTTGTAATTGATGCGGCAGATAATCATTCATTTCTTTAGGATCAATAAGGTCTTCAATTGTTTTATTTACTGCATTAGATAGTTGACTTGATTTAGACGTTTCTTCTTTTATGTTGTTCTTCATAGGCAATATGCTATTGCCTGGATCATTGATGGATTTCTGTAACGATAATGATGATTGATGCAGTAAAGTTCTTTCGCTCTGCTGAGCCAAGATCTTTTCAATCGTTTGCAATGAAAATCCTATTTCACTTCCTTTTACATACACCTTCTTATCATCAATAAAAGCGATGCCTCGACCTTTAATCACTTGATAATTTTTTTCTTTCATCAGCCGTTCAAAATCTTGATAATTTGCAGACTTAAATAATGCTTCTTTTACATGCTGCTTTATCATCATTTTGCGTTTGTCTTGCGATGGTTTTATTTGCTGTTTGTTTGATAAAAATTGACTTGGGCTTTGTACCTGTTGAAGTTTATAAGTAAGCTCCATTTTTCTGCAAAAAGTTGCGACCCTTTTATAGCTGTTACTATCGCTTACTGTTTTCTTATCCAATCCTATTCTGTTGGCAATAATATGCATGTGCTGATGCTCTGTGTCTTTATGAAGCACTGAGACATATTGATTGTTTTCAAACCTAAAATCTTTTGCGCATTGTTCTGTTACTTCCATGAGTTTATCCTTCGATAATTGTTCTCCTGGTGCCAGGCTTAAAGTGATATGTAAAACAGGCTTTGCAAGTTTTGGATTAAGTTGTTTTACCTGATTAAATTGTTTGATTAGATCATGTGCTGTGCCATTGCATTTATTGAAAGCAATTATTTCTGCTCTGTTCTTAGATATCACTTCATCAGCATATTGTTTTCGCTTGTCATTTAAGCAATACATCAGGCATCCTCTAAACGATTTTCCAATTGCTATTTTCCCTATCATCTTAAACGTTTTTCTATGTCTGAAACAATCATTTTTAATCTTCCTGTAAGCATTATTAAATCTGCTCTTTCAAAAGCATTTAATTCATCGTTTGAATTTCTTTTTTTTGCTATTTGATTGAGTAATGCACCAAGATGATTTAGTGCTGTTGTGAAGGCTAAATTTTCTGCCGGAATCCTTTTCACCAGCATGACAACCTTGCCCCTTACTCCAAGTGTTCTTAAATACTCAGAAATTGATACTAACGCTTCCTTTGCTTTTTGTTCTATGATTTTTCTTTCTGCAAGCGTGCACATTACAGCAAGCTGTTCCGTCATTTTAATTGCTTTCTTTGGTCTTCCGCCTTTGTGATTTTTTGTAATAACATTTTTCATTTGCACATTTCATTTTCACTGTTATTTATCCTATCATCTTTTGAATCCCGATGCATATCGGGATGAAAAAGCCAGCGTTTTGACGAAGGCAAAACATAGCTGGCTACACCAAATAACTTATGGCAATCCCATTCGCTTAGACTGCTTTAATGATTCTTTTTGATGAAGCTTCCCAAAATGCATCACCCAGTCATTAAGGTCTTTGTATCCTTCATATAAGATGCTTTCATCTTTGTATTTTGGTGAACGCTTTAAGGCAATGCCAACGCATCTTTTACCCGCTTCATCATGGTCCAAATAAAGATGAACATGCTCATGCTTTTCCATTAAGAGCAGGCTTCTCTCAAAGAAAGCAAGTGAGTTTAATACCAGAAAATCTGTCAGTGGTTGCTTTTGATTTTGATGAATTGTTTGATAAGTTAAGAAGTCGAAGAAGCCTTCAAATACTGCAATAAATTTTGATTGTTTTGGTGATTGATCTGAAGATTTGATTTGATCTTTTATTTCACTATTTAAACAGCTTTCTAAAACATTTTTTTGTGATACAATTGAAGAGGGTTTTAAAAGGTTTTCATCCTCGTTTTTGTCTTCATTTTTTTCACGATTTGATGGATTAAAATTGCCTGCTGCAGCTTCTTTTTTGTCATCACTTATTGATTGAAAATTTTCTTTTTCAAAAGCTGAGTCAGAATTAATTTTTTGTTCAACATTGTTGATGTGTGTAACATATTTTGGTGAGCTGCTAAGCTTGAAAAAATCATTTCTTAATTCGTATCCACCAGCACTGTTTTTAAATCCTATGGCTGTATGTTTTGCGTCTTTATTACTGAACTTAAATACTATTTCATAACAGTACTTATCCGCAATGTTTTTATCAATCCTTCTTTCCTTTAAATAGCGGCAAAGCATAAGGTCTGTGATGGGTTTCTTTGCGGCTATGATTTCTATAGCCGTTTCTGCTGCATCCTTATGATTAATCAAACTATTCTCATGCAGGTGAAACGGCGGTCTTTCCTGATGATTTGTATTATTTCGGGTTTTTGTATTCTGCTGTTGAAATAAAGAATTATCCGCATCAAATAACTTTGGTTGGCTTACTTTAGGAAATATAATGTCAGAAGGTATGTCTGTTGAAACAAACCTTAATTGATTATTGCTTAAATTATCAGCTATTTTTTGCAAAGCCTTTGATACATCACAATTAAAATATTGCATTACAAAATCAACCACAGTTCCTCCTTTTCCCGCACCGTGGTCATACCATACCTTTTTGTTTCTGTCTATTTTAAATGATGCTTCTTTTTCATCTCTTAATGGTGATATATACCAATAGTTATTACCTCTGATTTTTGTTGGTGTAAATCCTAATGAAAATAAATATTCCACAAGGTCAAGCTTGTTGGCTTCTTCACATTTCATGACGCCTCGATATATTGTTGACTAATTATTTGTCTTAACGGCAACATCTTCGCTATTACGAATCATTGCTTCGATGTCTGTTCTTAAGAAATACCGTCGTGATTTAATCTTGAAGCTCTTGATTTTGTTTTGCCGCAACCAATCGTATAGAGTTGGTTTGGATACCTGGAATACAGCACATACATCGCTTAATTTTAGCAGCGCTTTTTCAGGAAGGTGGTCTGTTGTTGATTGAAAAGAAGTTTGATTAATGTTTTCTTTTACTACTTCTTCAACTGTTGCTTTAATCTGTTTCCAGAACTCCTGCGGAGCCATCGGAAATAACATTGGTGTTTCTTGCATTCTTCACTTTTATCTTGTTCACAATTAAGAAAATCATACATCAAATTTAAGCAAGCTAAATGCAGATAACAATACATGATCAAATTTTGAACATGTTCAAAACTGGCTGTATTAACAATTGGAATTATTGAGAAATTCAGATAATATTAAATCTATCAAACTAAATTAAGAGCAGATAAGATTAGATAAGTT
>CAXSDU010000149.1:0-7242 GCA_964236165.1 uncultured Parafilimonas sp.
AGAGTTATGGTGAATATAATCTTACTGATGCATTGGATTGTATGATTCGCCGCGGCGCAAAATTTAAATCTTTCAAAGTAAGAAACTGGTATGATTGCGGTAAAAAAGAAACGCTTTTAGAAAGCAATACTACGTTGCTTAAAAAATTTGGAGGCGTTATAGATAAAAATATTCACTCCGAAAATTCTATCATTATTCCGCCTGTAAGTATTGGTAATGGTTGTCGTTTAAAAAATGCAATTGTTGGTCCGCATGTTTCTGTAGGAGCGAACACCACGCTTGAATATTCTGTTGTACGAGACAGCATTATCGGATCTTATACAAATCTTTTTGAAGTTGTAATTGATAATTCTCTCATTGGCAGCGATGCCAGCGTAAAAGGCTTAAGCCGCACATTAAACATCGGCGATAATACAGAGCTTGATTTTGGTTAGGAGATAGTTCATGGTTGATAGATCATGGTAAATCTTTTTATATTGTGACATCATAAACATGAACCATTAACTATGAACTATTAACCATAAACTATGAACCCCAATTTCTCCAATCGCATCACCCAACTTTTCAATATAAATTTTCCAATTGTGCAGGCAGGCATGGTATGGACAAGCGGATGGAAACTCGCCAGTGCTGTAAGCAATGCAGGTGCTTTGGGTTTGATTGGCAGTGGCAGCATGTATCCGGATGTTTTGAAACTGCATATTCACAAATGCAAAGCAGCAACGTCCAAGCCTTTCGGCATAAATATTCCTTTATTATATCCTGATATTGAAAAGCATATTCAAATTGTTATTGATGAGAATATAAAAATTGTTTTTACCAGCGCCGGTAATCCAAAAACATGGACGCCTGTTTTAAAGCAACATGGAATTACAGTTGTGCATGTGGTAAGCAGCAGTACGTTTGCAAAAAAAGCAGAAGATGCAGGCTGCGATGCAATAGTTGCAGAAGGCTTTGAAGCAGGCGGACATAATGGTCGCGAAGAAACAACAACCATGGTTTTAATTCCTGCAGTAAAAGAAACTGTAAAAATTCCGGTGCTTGCAGCGGGCGGCATTGCAACTGGAAAACAAATGCTGGCTGCAATGATTCTTGGAGCAGATGGTGTACAAATGGGAACTCGTTTTGTTTGTAGCAACGAAGCTTCAAATCATATTAATTATAAACAGGCAATTGTAAATAGTAAAGAAGGCGATACTATGTTAAGCATGAAAAAAGTTGTACCTGTACGTTTATTTAAAAATAAATTTTTTGAAGAAATTAATAACGCCGAATTACGTGGTGCACCCAAAGAAGAGCTTGCACAGATATTAGGTTATGGTCGCGCTAAGAAAGGCATGTTAGAAGGTGATGTAGATGAAGGTGAATTGGAAATTGGCGAAGTAAGTGCTTTAATAAAAGATATAAAACCTGCGGCAGAAATTGTTAAAGAAGTATGGAATGATTTTAATGAAGCACTTCAAAATCCTTTCGCAGAAAATAAGTAATTAATTATTTTTTTCATCATCCTTAAATAAAACCTGTTTAAACTTCTGATAGAAAAAAGATAAAATTAACAGCAACGTTCCAATGGTTATATATGCAATAATTTTTTGAACAGCCGTAAAAGAAATACTGTCAAGCAAAATCAATTTTAAAAGAGTTAAACCTATTAATATTATGGCTGCAAGTCTTGGCCAGGTTATTTTAGTTACAATGCCGAGTATAAAAATAATTACTGCAATTAACGTCCATAGCATTGTTATTGTTATGCCGCTCCATTTAAGACTTACAAATAAAATAATTAAAATAAGTGCTTCTAAGTAGTGCATGCGGTTGAGCATTTTCTCTTTGTGAAAAAAAAGGTTGCCGGCAATAGCTAAAGCAAGAAATAGAATAGCACATACAGCTGAAATGGTTGCTGCGTTTGCATCAGATGAAGATGCATTGAAAATTGAAACTAAAGAAACATACAACGCAAAATCGTTTATAAGTATATGCAGAAGCTGTTGATTACTCAATCGAGTTTTTTTCATTATACTAAATACAAAATCAATCAGTAAAAACAAAACATAATAAATAACCATAAACAACAGCGCATAAAATTTATCTCTATCATTGTATTTTAGAAAAAGCCAGCCGCTAAAAAAACTCCACGTTATAATTAATGCAAGCAGGTTCAAAATTTTCCATGAGCGTTTAAAAGATATAAATAAAATACCCAGGTTCATTACCAAAATATAACTAAACAACAATACATAATTTTCATGATTGGAGCTTATTAAAAGCGGTATAGCATAAGCGCCAACCATACCGGGAATTGCCATTTTCTGCCTGTTATATTTCAGCGATTGAATTGCAGTATAAATTGCAATAACGGCCATAATTATAAAACACAATGTTTGAGAAAACAAGTTATAATAAGTAAACGCGCCATATGTAGTAAAATAAGCTGAAGCCATTGCACCACTAAATAATATTGCGCTGAAACCTTCATAATTTTTCCTGAGCATTAATGACAAAATAAATAATCCAGCGCCCACAGTGTAAGCAAGAATAATTCTGGCAAACGGTGTAATAAGATTTTTATCAATGGCATATTTAACACCGATTGAAATACCAATTAATAAAACAACAATGCCAACGAGATTAATAACTTTTAAGCCGATGAAATTTTCCAGCGCACTGTGTTCAGTAATTAAAGCAGAACGCTTTTTTAAATTAACAGAAATTGCAGATGTTGTTTCGTTTTTATGATCTGCGTTTCCACTAAAATTATTTTTCGACTTTGCAATATTTAATTTTTCCCGAAGCTGAAATAATTCTGCTTGTGATTGCTGAAGCTGTTTTGATAATGCGTCCATCCGTCTTTGCAGATCTTCAAGTTCATCCAAAGTCAGTAAAGTTTTAAGATATTGAAATTAATACAAAACCCCACATTCATTACTGAATATGGGGTTTTAAACTTAACCTTTCCTTGGTAGCCGGTACGGGAATCGAACCCGTCTTTCCTCCGTGAAAGGGAGATGTCCTAGCCGATAGACGAACCGGCCGGCTTACGCAAGTGCGCAAAGATAATCGCGCTTTACTAATGAACAAAGTTTAACTTCCTCAACAATAAATTGCGATGGTCAATACATATTGCATTAGCATTTAGTATGGTTTGCTAAAACACTTCATCAACAGTTAACACAAACAACGTAAATTTGCGGTCTCAAAAAATTTAATTTGTTATGAGCACAGTTAAAGTTGCAATTAATGGTTTTGGCAGAATTGGACGATTAGTTTATCGCCAGATATTCGATATGGATGGTATTGAAGTAGTGGCTGTAAATGATCTTACTAGCCCAAAAGTATTGGCACATCTTTTAAAATATGATAGCGCGCAAGGCAGGTTTGGAAAAGATGTTACCTTCTCAGACAATTCAATAACTGTAGAAGGAAATGAAATAAAAATTTACGCACAAAAAGATCCTGCACAAATTCCATGGGGCGAGCATGATGTAGATGTTGTACTTGAGTGCACAGGTTTTTTTGCAGATAAAACAAAAGCAGAAGCACATTTAAAAGCAGGTGCAAAACGTGTGGTAATTTCCGCACCTGCCACCGGAGATCTTAAAACAATTGTTTTTAATGTTAATCATGATATTTTGGATGGCTCTGAAACAATTATTAGTTGCGCATCTTGTACAACAAACTGCTTAGCACCAATGGCAAAAGTGCTGGAAGATACTTACGGAATTGTTATGGGTTTAATGACGACAGTTCATGCATATACAAATGACCAAAATACACAAGATGCACCGCACCCTAAAGGTGATTTAAGAAGAGCAAGAGCTGCTGCTGCCAACATTGTTCCCAACAGTACGGGCGCTGCAAAAGCAATCGGTCTTGTTATTCCAAGTATAAAAGGAAAGCTTGATGGAACTGCACAACGCGTACCTACATTAACCGGTTCACTAACCGAGCTTACTTCTATTTTAAATAAAAAAGTTTCGGTTGATGAAGTTAACAGTGCAATGAAAGCTGCATCAAACGAAAGTTTTGGTTATACAGAAGATGAAATTGTAAGCAGCGATATTGTTGGTATGCATTTCGGTTCTTTGTTCGATTCAACACAAACCAAAGTGCTTACGGTTGGTGATCAGCAATTGGTAAAAACCGTTAGCTGGTACGATAATGAAATGAGTTATGTAAGTCAGTTGGTACGAACGGTAAAATATTTTGCGGGATTAATATCCAAATAAAAAGCTAAAGGTTATCAAAAAAATGATAACCTTTTTTATTACTTGCTTATAAATTATTCTTTATTAAGAATTACTCAGTTTTAATTTAAGTTATTCTTCTCTGATAGGTAATATATAGAACATCTTATTAATAATTATCTGCTAACGCACATTAGCAAACAGCCGTTAATTACAATAAGAAGTCTACATATCTTAAGAATATCAACTTTAGTTTAATTTTTGTACATGATAGGCATTAATGATTTTTCAAACCAAATTTTTTTAATGAAGATTTTTTTATTCCCATTTTTTTTATTCCTAAGTCTTGGATTGTTCGCACAAAAAAGCAAGCATATTATAACAATAAAAGGAAAAGTTGAAGATAGCATCACATCAAAAATAATTCCTGGTGCTACCATTCAAATACAGTACACACCAAACAATTCAACAACTGTTATAAAGAAAAATGTTATAGCAGATTTTAACGGAGCATTTATTGTAGAAGATATTCCCTCTGTAAAAAAATTATCCGTAACAGTTTCTTCAATAGGTTTTGAAAATAAATCCAAAGAAATTATTTTAACAAACCCTGTAAATGCAACGGGAAATTCATTAATAAAAGATATTGGTGAAATACAATTAAAAGACGCAAGCCATGTTTTAAGCAATGTTGTTGTTACAGCCAAAGCTGCACCGGCAATGGAATTTGGTATTGATAGAAAAATTTTCAATGTAGAAAAAAATATTACATCACAAGGCGGAACAGCAGTAGATGTAATGAAAAATATTCCTTCGCTTTCTGTCGATGTAGATGGCAATGTGCAAATGCGAAACAGCTCACCTCAAATTCTTGTTGACGGAAGACCAACTATTCTTACACTTGATCAAATTCCATCTGATGATATTGAACGCGTGGAGTTAATTACAAATCCTTCTGCAAAGTATGATGCATCCAGCGCAGGCGGCATTATTAATATCGTAATGAAGAAAAATAAAAGGGTTGGCTTAAATGGAATTGCATCTTTAGGTGCAGGAAGTCCTGATGTGCTCAACGGAAATATCAATCTTAATATTCGTGAAAATAAATTTAATCTTTTTGCAAGCGGTAATTATAATAAATCCGGTGGCAATACACACGAAGAAACTTATCGCGAAAATAAAAGTGATGGAATAACTACAGATTTTTTTACGCAGAATTCAGATAACGATCGCACAAGAAAATTTAATTCTATAAGATTTGGTGCAGATTATTTTTTTGATGATAAAACCACGCTCTCTTTTACACAAGGTTTTAATAAAGGTGATTTTGCAAATACAGAAATTCAGAACCAGCAATATTTTGATCAGTCCAAAGCTTTGCTTTATACAGGTTATCGCACTACAAATGGAATTGGAAATTTTAACCGGAGCAGCAGCCGTCTAAGTTTTGAAAGACAATTTGATCAGCCGGATGACAAGCTTACTGCAGATATTACTTACAACAAAGGTGGTAACGGAAACGGTGATATGATTGTAAATGATTTTTATAATCCTGATGGAAGTGTGTATGAATCTGAAACAAGAGTGAGAGATAATGGCATTGGCAACAATCATCAAATTACAGGTCAGGTTGATTACAGCAATAAAATAAATGAAAACAAAAGAATAGAATTTGGTGCAAGAACTTTCTATAATAAAAGCACAACAAATTTTGGTACTTATTCAATTGATGAATTGAATAATGAAACCAAACTGCCTTTAAGTAACAATTATAAATACACTGAAACTGTAAATGCCGGTTACTTTAATTATGCGAATAAATGGAAATCTATTACTTACCAGGTTGGTTTGCGTGTTGAATTATCAAAGTTTGACGGAACACTTATAGATAGCAATTTTCATTTTGGATATAAATATCCTGATGGATTTAAAAATCTTGGCTATGCATTATTTCCAAGTTTTTTTCTTACAAAATCTTTGAATGAAAGCACAGATATTCAGTTCAATTATTCAAAGCGTATACATCGTCCAAATTTCTGGCAGGTAAATCCTTTTGTTGATATAAATGATCCGCTAAATATTCAGCAAGGCAATCCTGCGCTGCATCCTGAGTACACGAATTCTTTCGAATTTAATTTTTTCAACAGGTTTAAAAATAATGGCGGCAGTTTTTTAGGTGTATTGTATTTTAAAAATAATGTAGGTGATATAACTGAATACAGCGATACTATTTCACCTGCTTTATATCAACAATTAAGTAACGCAGCTATTTCGCCAGATGCTATTTTAAATACATATATTAACGCAGGTTACACTAATAGCATCGGCGCAGAATTTACATTGGAGAAAAAAATTGCAGATCAGCTTGATTTCACTTATAATATCGATCTTCAATACCGTACAACCAAAGCAAGTGTAAACGATATAAATTTAGATAACAGCGGTTTTAATTATGATACAAAGCTTATAGGCAACTATAAAATTGTTACCAAAAAAAGTAGCTTGTTTAATAATCTCGGTTTTCAGTTAACTGCAGATTATGAAAGCCCGCATGTAATACCACAAGGAAAAAATAAACAACAATTTGTATCAGATTTTGCCATGCGTAAAGAGTTTTTAAAAAAGAAAGCAGCAGCTATTTCCTTTAGCATAAACGATATATTTAATACAAGAAGGTTTGGAACTATTTACGATACAGAAAATTTTTACCAGGATTCTTATCGCCGCTGGAGTGTAAGAACTTTCAGGGTTACATTTTCTTATAAATTTGGTGACACAGATTTTGATCTGTTTAAAAAGAAAAACACTTCTTCAACTGAAAATGAGCCAGGCACTGATACTGATTAGAATATTAGTTTTAAATTAATACTGGTAAAAAACATTTTATTGTTTTTAATTTAGGAAATGATATTAGCAGTATGGTAGTAATCACTGCGTATAGTTTTGTTTATTAAATGTATCAGAATATTTTTGTTATCAAATTCGGGATGTAGCGCAGCCCGGTAGCGCATCACGTTCGGGACGTGGAGGCCGCTGGTTCGAATCCAGTCATCCCGAC
>CAXSDU010000150.1:0-987 GCA_964236165.1 uncultured Parafilimonas sp.
TTTTTAAGCCATTATATAAAATGTTGTTTATTGAGGATTGATAATGGATGTTCCGTCTTCAATGCCTGCGATGTAATGAACCAATTCTTTATTAAACGTTTTTTGATATATTGGTTTTAAATGGCTTACCAATGCATCTATCGCTGCTTCTTCAATAATATTAACAGTGCAGCCACCAAAGCCGCCGCCCATCATTCTTGCACCAACTACTGATGCATTATTTTTTACAGCATCTACTAAAAAATCAAGCTCATCACAGCTTACTTCATATTCTTTACTTAAACCTTCATGTGTGCGGAACATCTTTTTACCAAAAGCTTTTATATCACCATTTTCCAAATCTTTACAGCCCGCTAACAGCCTTTCAATTTCTTCAACTATAAACCGGCATCTTGTATAAACCAGTTTATTTTTTGGTAACACATACTCATTCAACATAGTAATGTTTATATCACGAAGGCTGTTTACTTCAGGACGATGTTCTTTAACCCAGGCAACACCTTGTTCACATTCCTTACGGCGGGTATTATAAGCAGACGAAGCCAGTGAATGCTTCACATTTGTATTAAGCAAAAGGATTTTATAACTACCTAAATCAAGCGGTTTATATTCATAATCAAGTGAACGGCAATCAAGTTTTATTACATGGTCTTTTTTACCAAAAGTGCTGGCAAACATATCCATGATGCCACACATTACACCGGCAAAAGTATGTTCAGCTTTCTGCGCCATCTTTACCATCGTTAATTTATCCAAACCTGCATTTGTTATCTCGTTCAGCGCAAATGCCATGGCACATTCTACAGCAGCAGAAGATGAAAGCCCGGCACCTATCGGCACGTCACCAACCAATGCAGCTTCAAAGCCTGGTATTTTTATACTTGCTTTTTGAAACTGGTCAACAACGCCAAGCATAAAGTTTGCCCATACTATGCTACTTTTTTTTATCGTACCTGTTGTTATATTGAATGATTCATTCATATCAAT
>CAXSDU010000150.1:997-7242 GCA_964236165.1 uncultured Parafilimonas sp.
AAATATTCAATTGTATTTTTTGCATAAATTTCATTTAAATATTTATCCGAAATATAATCATAAATAGCTCCAGTTAATTGTAAATAAAGTGTTAATAAAATCGTTTGATCAGAATCATAAGGATTAAGATATTTACATTCTTTTTTTACACATTGTCTTTTTGATAATGCATATTGAACACCTTGTTCAATATTATTATTATCATTTGGTGTGATGACGATGTATGCAGCTTTATCAATAGCTGCAGGTAATACAAATCCTTCATTGTAATCAGTATGTTCGCCTATTAAATTTATTCTGCCGGGAGAGCGCACTACAACAGAATTTTCTTTAATAAATTTCTTTAATGATTCAGGAATTAAAACTGTTTGTTCTGTTTTTATACTTTGCATTTTTACATCTTAATACAGGTTTATTTTACTAAACCAGGTGGTGAAAATTATGGCTGTTCAGCAAATTTAGAAAATGAATGCCTTTATAAAACCTGCTTCTACTTAATTGGGGTGCTGCCTATTAAAAGAATTTTAATGTACTTTATGTTTTTGGAACGGCTTATATTGAATATAAATTTATAATTATTTTTAACGCAAATAATTTGAATAACTCTTAGTTAGCTTTTAAAGTTAATAATGTAGTAATTATGTTAATACTACTTTCATTATAATCTTATTAATTGAATTTTAGTCTGTGAATTTTAAAAATCATCAGTTAATAAAAAAAAATTTATGCGCTCTATTATTTTAATTCTTGTTTTAAGCCTTTCAGCAATTTCCTGCTTTATAGCAATTAAAAAAATAACAGCAAATAATCATCAAGGCAATCCTGAAAATACTTTCTATGAAATTTCAGCAAACGATACAGGATACCAGTTAAAACTTCAGGCGCAATTTCCGGTTGGTGCATCTGTAGATCCCAAAAAATTATATAAAGATGCTAAATATGCAAATATTATTACCAGCCAGTTTAATAGTCTTACAACCGAAAATGCGTTAAAATGGGCAACTGTTCAACCGGAAGAAAACCGCTTTAATTTTAATAAAGGTGATAGCATTGTAGCTTTTGCACAGAGCCACAATATGCGTGTTCATGGCCATGTGCTTGTAACAGTCTCTTCAAGTTCTCTACCTGCCTGGGTTGGTAATTTTCAGGGAGATAAAAATGCCTGGGAAAACATGTTTAAAAATCATATTGAAGGCGAGGTAAGCCATTATAAAGGAAAAATAACTTCCTGGGATGTGGTTAATGAAACATTTGATGACAAAGGAAATATAAGATCAACGAGTCAAAGCGGCGATGATAATATCTGGCTGCAGCATCTTGGATCTGATTACACAGCCAGAGCATTTCAATATGCGCATGAAGCTGACCCGAATGCATTGTTATTTTATAACGATAATAAACAGGAGATAAATGGTAAAAAGTTAGATGCAATCATAAACATGGTAAATGATTTTAAAAGAAGAAATATACCAATTAATGGCTTAGGTGTGCAAATGCATATTAATATAAATACGCCTGATGAAGGCATTGCAAATGCACTTAAAAGACTGGCACAAACGGGTTTAAAAATTCACTTATCAGAATTGGATGTTAGAATTAACCCTAAAAATGATTTTTCTATTGATTCTGCCTCAGCGTTAAAAGCACAGGCTGATAAGTTTTATTTTGTTGCGCATGCATATTCTACTATTGTTCCAAAAGCACAACAATATGGTATTACATTCTGGAATGTTACAGATAAAGATAGCTGGATAATAACTGCAAAACATGCACAGGATAGCCCGCTTTTATTTGATAAAAATTACAATGCAAAACCGGCATTAAGGTCTTTTAGTAACGGGTTGAAACAATAGTTTTAATTATTTACTGATATAATTAATGTTTAGAATTTACTTTATTCCTGTTCTTTATTTTTACTACAGCTTCTTTTATAATTGATGTAATTGAAATATTTGAATACACGTTATCTAAGTTTACACTAACCTGGCTTGTTGCATCCGGTTTTTTTCTTGCCCATGCCCATGTTCCTTCAACCCGGAAATCAGTGTAATCCGGATGTTGTGCAATAACAAAATCAAATAATTTTTTCATGTGCGGTGTAACTCTTTCATCTTCACTCATCCGTTTTACAAAATCAGTATCTTTTAAACTGGCGCTGCTGTCGTAAGACCAGAATAAATCATCCAATAACAAATAACTGCCGGGCTTTAACAGCTTATCTGCCAAAAAAAAGGCAGCACAATCAATTTGAAAATTGTGTGAGCCATCTATAAAACAAAAATCATACACAGGCTGGCAAACACCGTCTTTAGTATTTGCACCAATAAGTTTTAATAATTCCCAATTGTAAGTTTCATTAGCAAATACCAGGTTAATGTATTTATCCAGTTTACTTGTTTTTAAAAGTTCAAAAATACTTGGCTTTCTTTCTTTTGCTTCTTCCCTGTCAATGCTTGTAATTTGTCCATAACCTTTTTCGTCAAATGCAGCAGCCATATATTGTGTAGATACGCCGTGGGCAAAACCAAGTTCTAAAACGTTGGCAATGTTACTGTTTTTAACAAGTGAATAAACAATTTCTCCTTGTTTAGCAGTCATGTGCGGAATACCGGAAAGCACTTCTGATATTTGGTTAAATTTCATATTTGATAAATGGTTTAAATTTCAGATAAAATTATTTCAACTTGTTTTTATTATATAATTTTTTCTTTTGCCATCATGTGCTGAATCTATTGAAATGTCTTCATTGTTTGCGCTGAACCGTGGATGCAGGTCACAACGCTTTTCAGCATCAAAAATCCATGGTGCAAAAAATTTTCCTAATTCAGTTTTTTGTTTGTTTGATACATCATATAACAACAAAGTGCGTAATCTTGATTTATCAGGATAAGTATCGGTAATAATAGAAGTATGTGCTGGATTAATGGTAGGATGGCCATCGCCATATTTAGATAGAGAGCCATCATCAAATTTATAATAATCAGCGGTGGTTGCATTTAAGATTATGTATGCATCACCATATTCAGGCGTTCTTGCCCAAACAATCAATTCTTCATCATTTATCCAAGAGTAATGCGATATCATCCTGTAATCTAACAATAGCTTAAGATTTTTACCATCATTACTGCAACAATACAAGCGTGAATATTTGCCACGCTTATCTATCCAGCGATGTAAAAAAACAAATTTTTCATAAGAAGGTGAGTAATACAAGTGGTTTACTTTGTGATTTGAATTCTGAAATTCTGCAGGTGTCAATTTAATGAGATCACTAATCTTAATAATTAAATCTGCGTTTGATGTTACAGTATCAACCAGCCATATTCCATCGTCTGCATAATCCTGCTTCACAGAGAAATTATCACTCTCTTCAAAATAACCGTAATCAGGTCTTAACCATGATAAGCGGCGATAATTAATTGAAAGATATTCCTGCTTTTTTTTATTATATACCTGAACCGGGTAAGGAATAAATTTTTCTACTTTTGTATTGATGTTATAAAGAACAGCGCCAAGCGTTTTGTTGTTATACACGTTATAAATTATACTTTCTTCATTTATCCATTGCGTCATGCAACCTTGCTGATAGTTCCACGCTTTTGTGTCAGTGATATGCCGGTAATTTTTTTGGATTAGATCACATACTGTAACATAACATTTACTATTAATTAATGTATGCGCCAGGTATTTTGTACCAGCTAAGTTCCATGGGCATTTATCATAATACCCGAAAAAAAATCCATCAAACTTTTCAAGGCCAACATAAGCAGCAACATCTGTTAATGTATAATTTTCATTTAAATGAAGTGTATATTTTTTTTTGTTTTTATGATATAACAGGCGTTTGTATGAATTACGGATGGCATCACGCAACCATGGCTGAGATTCTAATATTTTTGCAATGCGTCTTTCTACCGGATTGTATTGCGCCATAACTATAAGTCTTTTCTCAGGATATATTTTTTGCCAAAATCTTTCATAAATAACCAAAACACAAACCATGGTTCAACCATATAACGGAACCAAAATCTTTTCGGGTTTTCTGTAAGCCTGTATAACCATTCAAAGCCAGTTCTGCCCATCCAGCGTGGTGGTGTTGCAACATTGCCGGCAACATATTCAATAGCGGCACCTGAAGTCATTATAACAGATGCGTTTAAAGCTTCCATATTTTCAAGTATCCATTTTTCCTGCCTTGGCATTCCCATTCCAACAATCAAAACATCTGGTGCATAAGCATTAATGTTTATTATCATTGCATCATTATCCGCCGAATTTTTTTTAGTATTGAAAAAACCATTCGCGTAAATAATTTTTAAATTGTTATACTCTTTTTTTAAAACATTAACACCTTTATATACAGTAGCTTCATCGGCACCCAAATAAAAAACTTTCCAATTTTTGTTTGCGGCTTCCTGCATAAAAGGTCCCATCAAATCAACCCATGTAATCCTGTTATCTCGTTTTAAAGGATAGCCAAGCATTTTTCCGCAATACACAATCGGCATTCCATCAATTCTTTTTATGCTTACCTTTTGCAGCTCTTTTAAAAAATTATTCCGGTGAAAAAAATAAACGCTGTGCAGGTTTTGACTTACTATAATAGCTTGTTCTTTTTGCTGAATGCGATTGCTAATAAATGCCAACAGCTCATGTAAGTTAAACTGGTGTACCTGTATGCCAAGTAAGCTGAAACTGTTCATGCTAAATATTTTCAGTAGCGTATTTAATATATGAATCAACCATCTTATTAAAGTCAAATTCTATCAGCTTTACCTGCATTCTTTCATCATACTGTTTTCTGATTTCTTCATCTTCCAATTGTTTAATTGCTTTAATCCAGTCAGGCACATTCATTGTTTTTACAATTATACCGGCAGTTTCATTCTTATTATCAGATAACACCTCAACGTTTGATGGTATGTTGCTTGCAACAACAGGCAACCCATTATAAGCTGCTTCAAAAATTACAAATCCAAAAGCTTCAAAAACTGAGGGAAATAAGAACATATCACCACATCGCAGAAAGTCCGGTACGTCGTAAGGCTTTATTTCACCAAGCATGTGTACCCTGTCTTGAACATTTAATTCCCTGGCGAGATTGTTTAAATCTTCACGCAGTTCACCATCGCCTGCAATAACAAGATGATAGCCTTTAATTTCAGCAACTATTCGTATAAGCAGTTGTTGGTTTTTTTGCGGATGTAAACGGCCTACATGTACGAGCAACTTATTATCACCTATTTCACCAAAGCCAAATTTTTGCCTGGCTGATGCTTTATCCATTGATGAAATGCGTGCCGGCACACCATTGTACACAACAATAATATTATCCCTGTATTTTTTTGAATAAGAATCGCAGGATTTTTTTACAGTATTTGATACAGCTATAATCTTTGTATAATAACTGTTGGCACCCATCCACTTGTTTAACATTTTTGCAAAACGTGGATATGTCCACACAGGGTTTCGCATTGTAGCAACCCGGTTGCTTGCAATATGGCCAAGTGTACTTGCATAATGCGTATAACTGATAACACCATGTGGCGGATTTTGTTTAATGCGTTGCTTTATCTTTTTAATTATCCGGAATACATCTTTAATATTAGTGGGCGGCTTATCATGAATTATATGCACTTTTTCTTCATCAGTATAAGTATCTGCTTTTTGATAAATAAACCAGGTCTCTGCGTCAATGCCTCTTTCGCGCATTTCTTTAGACATCCTGATAGCAGCTCCCTGCGCACCTCCGGCTTCCATGTGTGTAACAAGATTAATAATTCTTTTCATCAATGCTCTTACCTGTTTAAATTTTAGTTCAATACGCTTTTATAAAAATCTATTGTTTTTCCTGCAATAATTTTCCAGTCAAGATCTTGTGTATCCGCTTGTTTGTTTTTATTAACGGCTGCTTTGTTTATAGCTTCTTCTAAAACATCATCGCTTAAAGTTGTATAGGTTACAATCCAATCGGCATATTCATATACAAATTCAGTCATGGTTTCGAAATAAGGCATCAGTATAGTTTTGTTGAATGACAGGGCTAATAATAAAACGCCTGAATTAATCATATCATTGTAAGGCAGTATCACTACATCAGCCGCGTTAAAATAATTCTGCAGCGCATCGTCTGCAATAAACCCAGGCTTAAAAATTATCCGGCTATCATTATCAATAAGGGTTTCAAGCATTTGTTTGTAAGATGCAACCTCTTTACTTGCTTTACCTGCTATTATTAATTTATA
>CAXSDU010000151.1:0-7222 GCA_964236165.1 uncultured Parafilimonas sp.
AGATGTATTGGCTCGCTCCACCCTGTACTTGATTTTTCTACCATCCATATATCATAATCATTGCTCAGCTTTTCATTAACAGGACGATTTGAAGTAAACACCATTTTCGTTCCATCAGGTGAAAGCACAGGGTCAAAGTCCCGGTACTTACCAGAGAACGGAGCAACTTTTGGCGTTTGCCATTTTGCATCTTTAAATTCAGAATAACAAATAATATCCAGATAAAACTTCAACACACTTTTACTAAAGAAAACTGTTTTGCCATCTGGCGTAAATGTTCCGCCAAACTCATCATCTCTTGTGCTTATAACACCTTCACCAAAAAGTTTTGGAGTATTTAAAGTATCAGCATATTCGTAAGGAGCAATATGTAACTTGTTTTTTTCCTGTTGTGAATAAGATGAAAATAAAATCATTACTAACATTACAATAACTGATGAATGAACTTTTTTAGTCATGACTAAATTTTTACTTTATCATTTTATTTTATCCATAAAGGAACTAACCGGCACACTATAAATATCTCCCAAACCGTTAGCCGAACCATGTAAATAGTTTTCTAATACATCATATTCTAATTTTTTATTCATGGGAGTAGTTACAAAATTTCTTTCACTGGTAAAGAAGAGCGTTTTACCATCACCTGATATAAACGGTGTATTTTCTTCTGCTTCTGAATTTACTGGTGAACCCAAATTTTTGGGAGAAGTCCAGTGACTATTTTTAAACAAACTAATATACAAGTCACTTCTCGGATATTCTGCACTTGCACCTTTTCCAACTAAACCATCAGGTCTTCCTTGAGATGAAAAAATAATGTAAGACTGGTCGGGAGCAATGAACGGGTCTGTTTCAGAAGCTGCAGTATTAATACTATCTCCGAGGTTTTGTGGTTTTTGATAACGGCCATTTATAAATATGGATTTGTATAAATCAAGATTGCCTGATATACCGGTTGTACTAAAGTATAATGTTCCATCTGCGGCAACAGAACAACCTAATTCAAAACCTGAGGTATTAATTGAATCGCCGAGATTTTTTGGTTCACTCCAACCATCTGCAGTTTTTTCTACCATCCAGATGTCGGTATCAAATTTCTTCTTTTCATTAACAGGCCTGTTTGAAATAAAAAACAGCTTTGAACCATCGGGTGATACACTTGGATTGAAATCTTTATACTTACCTGAGAAGGAAGCAATCTCAGGTTGATTCCATTTGCCATTTATAAAATTTGAAACACAAATTACCATTATGTTACTGGTTATAGTTGAAGGTGATTGCAGTGTAAAATAACACGTGTTGCCATCCGGCGTAAATGTTGCACCAAACTCGTCATCTTCAGTTGATATGATACCCTTTGCAAAAAGAATTGGTTGTTGCGGCTCATTTTTTCCTGGTAACTTATTATGCCATGCAACAAACATTACACAGCAAAGAATAACACTAAACAAAATTTGTTTCATAACTGACTTTAAAATAAAATCTTTCTGTTTTATTACTGATTGCCTGTGTTCGCCCTGTTCTTTTCATCTTCTGCACCACTGCTTCTTTTATTTGCTGCGGGCACACTGCTTTTTCCAAACCTGTAAGTAAATGACAGCGTACAAACACTCAGTTCTTTTCTTGTATGAAAGGATTCATAATAATCCCTGAAACTTGTAGTCCCCCTGACTACATAAGTTGAAAATATGTCAGAGTAATTCAACTTAAGCGTGCCTTTCTTTTTTAGAACGTTTGTTTGTAACCCGGCAGTCAGTTGCCAAATTGGTTTGATATAATAATATCCATACACTTCCCCGGCACGGTATTCAAAGTCAAGTTCTGCATTGTATCTTTTGGCAAAGGAATATGTGTTATTGGAGTTGATATTATACGTTAAGTTGCCATTGTGTAAAACTGTATTTGCAACATCTCCTTCATAAATGCCCCTGTACAGAATAAATTCACTTGTAGTGTTCCACCATTTTGTGATTTCTGCAGCATAAGAAATATCAGCTGAAAAGTATTTAACTGATTTAAGATTTTTATCAGTTTGGACAGTAATTAAAGAAGAAGATTCGCTTGGATATAACACTTCAGTAATGTTATCGTGTGTTTGGCTATAAGCAAGTTTAATGGTAAGCGTCTTATTAAAAACATAATCAGCTTCAGCATTAAATGTTTCCTGCGGACGCAGGTATGGATTGCCGGATACGTATGTTGTAGGGTCAATATAAAATTTGAAAGGATTTAGCTGTTTATATGTTGGCCTGTCTATTCTCTTGTTAAGGTTTATTGAGAATTCATGATGCGCGGATAAAGTATAATCCAAAACCAAACTTGGAAATAATTGCAGATAACTTGTGTCAGATAATTGCGAGGTTACGAGTTGATTTCCTTTTGTATTTGTTTGTTCGATACGCAAACCACTTTGATATGCCAGCTTTTTATATTTCCCTGAAAAGCTGATGTAAGCTGCGTTAATATTTTCTTTATAAATAAAATGATTGCTTTTGCCGGAATCATATACAGGCATAGAATTGCTTTTATCAAAAAAGCGAATGTCATTATCAGTATTTACAAAGCTTGTCTTAATGCCCGCTTCAAATTGATAATCTTTTTTAAACGGCATAGAATAATCTGCTTTAAAAGATTTTATATTCAGGGTGCCCGGAAGTTCGCCATACAAAATGTATGTCGGCTGAATTTTCATTCCATTCAAGTCATAATAATTATTGATAAAGGTTTGAAATGTTTTATTCCAGTAACGTGCATAATCAATATCTATTGACAAGGCTTTTCCTGTAGTATCAAACTGCGTTCTTAAATTTCCGTTTAATGCATAGTTATACCATGCGTCCTTTGAATGATTGACAGTGGTAAACGTTGAAACTTCTGAACCTTTATCATCCAAAACATAAGAAAAATCATTACCATAAGGATTGAATTTATTTTGCAAACCATTGGCTTCAATCCCGATGGTTGTTGCTTTCGATGCTTTATAATCTAAACCAACCCGTGCTAACTGCGTATTAAATGGAATCACAAGCAGAATGTTTTGTTTATAACCACTTGTGATGGTATCATCATTCAAAAATGACCTGTTTAATATTGGATTGGCAAAATGCTTCCTGTATGAATAAGAATAATTTCCGAATAGGTTTATTTTGCCCCGGCGGTAATTCAAATTAGTTCCAATACTTGCTTTTGGGTAACGGCCCTCTCCGGCCGAAGAAGTTATTGAACCATTGAAACCCATTACTTCACTTTTTTTCAGTTTAATATTGATAATGCCTGCATTGCCGGCTGCATCATATTTAGAGCCCGGGCTTGTTATGATTTCAATTTTATCCACGGAAGAGGAAGTGATTGCTTTCAGCATATTTGCTAAATCATCCCCTGATAACTGCACCGATTTATCATCAATCATAATTACAGTGCCAGCCTTTCCTTCTAAACGGATGTTTTCATTTTGGTCAACAGTAACACCAGGTGAACGCTGCAGGACTTCGAACAACGATGAGCCCGCAGCTGTTGGACTATTTGCCACATTAAAAACAACTTTTCCCAGTTGTTTTTCAATCACAGGTTTTTTATCAGTAATGTTTACTTCTTTCAGTTGCCTGTTTTCAGGTATTAGGTGTATGGCAGGAACTACTAAAGAATTATTATCATTGCCAACAAAAAAAGGAGATGAATAGTATTGTCTATAGCCGATGGCTTTTACCTGAATCATAAATTTTATATTTCGCACAACATTGAATTGTGCAATGCCTTTGTTGTCAGATATTTCAATTTTTATTATTGAAGAATCAATTGCTTTTAATAAAGACACCAAAGCGCCGTTAATTTCTTGACTGCTGTCATTTAACACTTCTAACTGCATTTTTACTTTTTCGTTGTTTTGTGCAACAGCAGAAAAGAAGAGTAAACAGGACAATAGCGCAACACTCAATAATCGCATTCTTGATATTTGATGTCCGCAAAATAATTTTTAAAAAAAAGTTACCTATCCCCCTAAAAGGGTGATTTGGATAAGTGGGAAAGTCAAAGAATAAAAATCAATTAGTAGCGATTGTCTGAGAGTATTGATATCTCTACAAGAAAGTTTTGATATAGTTAAGTAATAAGAAACTGTCTATAAATCTCAAGCCACAACTTAACATGCTTATCCCTGCCTTCTTTCTTATTAAATGCAGAACAGTGAGCATTAAAACTTGCGTCAGGATAATATGCAAACTATAAAATTGTTTTCAGGTTTTTCCTTACTTAAAACTAATAAAACGTTCTATATAGTGCAACAATACTTTATGCTGTATTGACGTATCATGCGATACACTCGATGCCTGTCGTCAAGCAACAGCTAATTTATTTGAACATGTAAAGGCGCCTAATACTATAAAAGATATCAACTGCTTTACAGGCGAACCGATAATAAGTATCATTTGTATGAAGTAACAGATGTATACATTTATGTACTGGAAGCTATAATCGCTGCTTTTACTACTCAGTTGCATAGTTTGAAAAAGTTACACATAGCAAGTACAGCCATTATTTACAATCGCAATCCCCGCTTCTTCTTTCTCTCTTTTTTCTTCACCAGCAACTTTGGATTAATTTGTTCCGGCATTTGTTCAGGTTTTAATAATGTATTAATTGTTTCAGAAACATCATGTTTAACCTGATCTTTAATGGAAATATTTTCATCTTTAATTGAAGCATGATTTATCGCCTGAGTTGAATTTCTCAACGGCTTTCTTTCAATCACCTGTTTAAAAAATTCACGATCATGTTTGAGCCGATGTTGAAACTCTAAACGTTGTTCTATTTTTTGAAGTGAGTAGCCGACCTCACTTCCCTTAATGTTTACCTTTTTATTATCAATGAAAGAAATACCTCTGCCTTTAATTACTTTATATCCTTTTGACTGCATAATCCTTGCAAATTGATCCAGATCTTTTGAATTAGATATTGTATTACGGATTGCTAATACCAATGCTTTTTTACGTTCATCATTTCTTGGCAACAATCGTTGTTCTTTTGATAAAAATCTCTTTGGACTAAGCACCTGTCGCAGGTTATATATTAATTCCATCTTTCTGCAGAAAGCTGCTGTCTTTTGATAGTTGTTACTATCGCTGACAGTTTTCTTATCAAAGCCGATTCTGTTGGCTACAATATGCATATGTGGGTGTTCTGTGTCTTTATGAAAAATGGATACAAACTGATTGTTTTCAAAACCTAAATCTTTGGCACAAGCTTCACTGATTAAACAAAGTTTATTGTTGTCTAATTGTTCACCTTTTTCAAAGCTCAAAGTAATATGTAAAACGGGCTTTGCAAGCTTTGGATTTAACCACTTTACTTCATTAAATTGTTGTATCAATTCGTTTTGCTTTCCGAAGCATTTATTGAACATTAAAATCTCTGATCTGTTCTTAAATACAACATCATCTTTATGTAATTTTTGTTTGTCATTTAAGCAATATAAAAGGCATCCTCTGAAAGATTTTCCTATCGTTATTTTCCCAATCATTTCAGATAACTTTTTATATCAATTGCAAGTTGTTTTATCTTGATAGAAAGCACCTGTAATTCTATTCTTTCAACTGCTGTTAACTGGTTATACGTGTTGCATTGTTTTGCAATTTGATTGATGTTGGCGGCAAGATGATTTAGCCTTGCAGTAAGCTGTAAAACTTCTTGTGGAAGTGCTTTTATTTGCCTGACAGCTTGTCCTCGTAAAGCTGTTTCTCTTAAAAACTCTGAAAAACTTAAGCCTGCGGTTTCTGCTTTTTGTTTAATTAATTTTTTTTCATGTACTGAACATTTCACTCCAATAAATTCATTTTGCTTAATCTCTTTTTTAGGTCTTCCGCCTTTGTGTTTTCTGACAATATCTTTTCTTACTTCGTTCGCTTCATTTTCCATCTTCACATGTCTTTTTCACTATCCTTTTATTTCTTCATCTTATGAATGCCGCAGGAGCGGCATGAAAAAGCCAGCGTTTCGGTTTAACCGAAACATAGCTGGCTACATTAAAAAAATTACAGCAATCTATTTTTGTTCGACACTTTTAAAGACTGCTTCTGTTGATGCTTTCCAAAATGCATGACCCAATCATTAAGGTCTTTGTAACCATCGTACAAACTGCTTTCATCTTTATATTTTGGTGAACGCTTTGATGCAATACCGAGGCATTTTTTCCCGCGTCATCATGATCTAAGAAGAGATGAATGTGTTCATAGTTTTCCATTAACAACAGGCTTCTCTCAAAGAAAGCGAGTGAGTTTAATATCCGAAAATCTGTCAGTGGCTGGGTTTGATGTTGGTGTATAGTTTGATAGGTTAAGAAGTCAAAAAAGCCTTCAAAAACAACAATCGATTTTGCTTGGGTTATTGTCTGATTGAGGTCTTCAATATTGTTTTTGAGATTAGGTTTTAAACTGCTTTTTGTGTTATCATTTTGTGATACAATTGATGACTGATTTGAAAATTTTTCAGCTTCATTTCTGTACTCGCGTTTCAATACATCTGAAGCATTAAAATCAGCATTTGCAACATCTGTTTTTGTATCACAATTGTGTTCATTATTCTTGATATAAGTAATATATTTTGGAGAGCTGCTAAGCTTAAAATATTCATTCCTTAATTCATATCCACCGGCACTGTTTTTAAATCCGATTGCAATATGTTTTGCATCTTTATTACTGAACTTAAATGTTACTTTATGGCAGTATGTATTTGCAACCGTTTTATCAATTCTTCTTAGCTTTAAATAGCGGCAAAGCACCATGTCTGTAATGGGTTGCTTTGCGGCTATTATTTCTATAGCCGTTTCTGCTGCATCTTTATGATTAATCAAACTATTTTCATGCAGGTGAAACGGCGGTCTTTGCTGATTACTTTTTTGTGTCTTTACAATGTTATTATTTTCATCAAATATTTCTTGCTGCTGCACTTCAGGTACGATAATAAAGCTTGATGATTCTGTAGCGATAACTCGCTTGTGTGGAACTTGCTGATAGGATGATAATTTTTGCAAAGCTCTTGCTACATCACAATTAAAATATTGCACCACGAAATCAATTACAGTTCCACCTTTTCCTGCGCCATGGTCATACCATACATTTTTGCTTCTGTCTATTTTAAATGATGCTTCTTTTTCATTCCTGAATGGTGATATATACCAATAGTTATTACCTCTGATTTTTGTTGGTGTAAACCCTAATGAAAATAAATA
>CAXSDU010000152.1:0-2382 GCA_964236165.1 uncultured Parafilimonas sp.
TTCAACTGATTATACAAAAGTTGATCATAAAAATATTGATGATAAAAATATTGAAGCATTCTTTTCACCAAATAAAGTAACTAAAAAATCATTCAGCAATAATCAGGTATTTAATTTTGATGGATTGAAAGGCAGGCTTCTCTCCTCTTCTTATACGCCTGATGAAAATCATCCAAAACATAATGCAATGATTGAGGCGCTGAAAAATATTTTTAAACGCTTTAATCAAAACAATAAAGTACAATTTGATTATGAAACGAAATTATACGTTGGCATCTTATAGAATATTCTTCGTGTCTTCGTGGTTCCTTTTAAACCACAAAGACACGAAGGCTCAAAGAAACACAAAGAAGTTTCTATATTAATTCTTCGTTCTGTCTTGATAAGCGGGTTGTTCAGGTGCTGTATAACCTTTCGTCTTCATTTCATTTTTTATTTCTGAAATAGCGCGTTCTAATTGCGGATCAATTCCTTTCGCCATTGCACCTAAATCTTCACGCACTTCAATATCAGGATCAACACCATGACCTTCTTTAAACCATGTTCCATCAGGATTAAAAAACCTGAACGTTGGAACAGTTATACCACCGCCATCAATTAAAGATGGACATCCACTTATACCAATCAATCCACCCCATGTTCTCTCACCAATTAAAATACCAAGACCTTTCTTCCTAAAATAATCAGGGAAAGCATCACCGCCCGAACCGCTCCATCCATTTATCAACATCACTTTTGGACCGAAATTAGCATTTGAAGGAGATGGTATTGGCTTGCCATCACGTATAGCATAATAAGCAAGCGGCGAACGATTAAGCATTTCAACAAACCGGTCAGGAATTTGCCCGCCATCATTAAAACGTTCATCTATTATTAGAGCTTTCTTATCCCATTGCGCGCTGAATTCATTCTGACCGTCAATACCAGTACTCGGCACATAGATATAACCAACTTCGCTATTTGTTTCGCTATCTACTTTATTGCGCATGTCTTCAATCCATGCAAGATTGCGCAAGCGATATTCATTATCCATCGTTTGTACAATAACAGTTTTTGCATTTGTAAACGACGGAATTGAATTGTATGTAAGCTCAACCGTTTTTTTTGAAAGACCCTGAAAAGCCGCATAAGGTTCCTGTGCAGTTGTAAGCGGCGTTCCATTTACAGCCAATATATAATCGCCTTCATGTATGTCAATGCCGGGCATATCTAAAGATGAACGCGCTTCAGCATCCCATTGAGCTCCGCGCAATATTTTTTTTATTTTATAATAGTTGCCATCTGCTTCCCAGTTCACACCCAAATAACCTACATCTTCGTTCTTTGTTTCTTCTATATCGCCGCCGCCATGATAAGTATGGGATGAACTTAACTCGCCAATCATTTCGCCAATAATAAAATCAACTTCTTCACGCGTCATTGCACCTGCGAGCATTTTTGAATAACGTTCTTTTGTTTTATTCCAGTCAACTCCATGCATATTAGGATCATAAAAATAATCGCGCTCAATACGCCATGCATCTGTAAATATTTGTTGCCATTCCTGCTTCGGATCAATCATCATTTGCATATCTGATAAATGCAAAGGCTTATCAAATTTTTGGCTTTCATTCGCAGCAATTACTGCATAATTATTATCTTTCTGAACGAGCACTTTTTCCCCATTTGCTGAAAGCAAATAATTATCTACATCCTCTACAATTGTTCTTTCTTCACGCTTATCTATATCATAATATTTCAATGATGCTTTTACGCCATCAGGCAAACCTGTATTTGGTAATTTCAGGTAAATAATTTTCCCTTTTGCTGAGCTTAGTTGCCCATAATTACCATTACTTAATGGAAGTACAACGAGGCGTTCTTCCAATCTATCAAAATCAATATCTGTAGCAGCAACATCAGGTTTCTTTTCATTGACACTTGTATCTTTTGCGCCTTTTTTACTATCTTTTTTTAAATCTGTTTTTTTGGGTTCTGATTTATCTTCCTCATATTTTACAGCAACGGTATCATTCTTTGGTGCAATCAACGATGGAGTGGATTTCTTTAAACTTATTACACCAATCTTGCTTGAGTTAGCATAAGTAAATGTGTTATCAATATCGCTATAATATGGTTGAAAATTATCTGTAATAACAACATAAATATATTTTCCATCTTCACTAAAAACAGGACTGTAACTATTATAATAAGCGCTTATTGCCTGTGTTAGTTTTTTATTTTTATAATCATAAATAAACACAGTGTTATGTTGATTAGTAAGGTCTCGTGCATAAGTTAAGTAACGGCTATCCGGTGACCAGCTAATTGTAAAACCTTCCAATGCACCTTGCGTAAACGTTAGCGCTTTATCAACATCGGTTGTTTGATTTGTTGCCACAT
>CAXSDU010000152.1:2414-4991 GCA_964236165.1 uncultured Parafilimonas sp.
CTTTATCGGACTTATCAAATTTTTTTAGTTATGATGAAAGCAACTTTTTTACTATCTGGCGACCAAAACAAACTATACCTGAAACCAGCACCGTAAGCAGTTAATTTTTTTGCGCTGTTTTCTTTATTCAGATCAACTATATATAATTCATATTCTCCTGATGCATCACTCCAATAAGTCATTGTTTTTCCATCGGGTGAATATGAAGGATAACGTTCTGCAACACCCGAAGTTCTTGTGAGATCTTTTACATAACCATCTTTTGCAGGTACCGAAAAAATATCACCACGCGCTTCAACCAACACACGATTACCATCAGGACTTATTGATAAATGCTGAATCATTTTTTCAACACTCTCCATTTTTGGTTTAAGCATTGCATCATCCGTTATAACATTCACTTTAATTTCTTTTTGTTGTTGGGCTGATAAAGAATATAAATACAGTTTTCCGCCGGCTTCATACACAATATCATCGGGACCAAGCGAAGGATAATGCACATCATAATCTGTAAACTTTGTAAGCTGATCAAATGTTTTTTTAGTAAGATCATAACGCCACAAATTCATTCTTTGCTCAGTTCCTTTATCTGATAGAAAATAAATGTAGTTATCATGCCACATTGGAAATTCATAACCGGCGTCACCAGGTTCAGAAATATATTCTGACGTATTTGTTTGAAAATCATACACGCACATATCTGCTTTCCATCCGCCGCGATAACGCTTCCAGTTTCTGCCAACCTGCGAACGAAATACAAGCGCCATTTGCTTTCCATCAGGAGAATAAGATCCAAACTCTGCATAAGCAAAAGGTAATTTTTCATCAGCACCGCCGTTTGCCGCAGCTGTATAAAACTGATCGAATCTTGCTTTGCCGCTTTCTCTTATTGATGCAAACAAAACACGTTTGCCATCATTCGTCCAGTCAACAACACGATCAGGAAAACCATGTTCTGTTAAACGCACCGGTACGCCACCATTTGATGCAATTACATATACATCACTATTACCATCGTAATTACCGGTAAATGCAATTGACTTTCCATCAGGTGAAAATTTTGGGTAAGATTCTACACCCGGAGGTGAGCTTAATTTTATAGCAGTGCCACCATCTTTTGGTATAATCCAAATATCATTTGCATACGAAAAAACAATTTGTGTTGCAGAAACATCAGGATAACGAAAAAGTCCTGCATCGATTTGTGAAAATAAACTGCAATTAAAACTGCAGCAAATAAAAATGGCGAATAGTCTTTTCATGTGTTCGTATTTTTTTAATTGTAACATGGAATTTGCTGTAAATTTTATAATAAAATAAGTATAGCTTATTTCATAAACAGAAGTGGATGTTGTAGAAGAATGATACAAATATTCATTATGATTTTTATCAATCAAAATAATATTGAAAAATTATTATGAAAGGCAAATAATATAAAATGCTTATAACAAAAGTTATTATTCTTTTTGTTTTAAGTTTTAAGCGTAAAACATGAGAAGCGTTTTTTGTATGCTCATATTAGTCAAATCGCTAATATTTTATAAAAGTGATTGTTTCTTCAATTTATATTTGTCTTCGAATCCAATTATAAAATTCCATGAATTATAATATATCAACACCAACATTAACTAATAACATTGAATTAAATAATGCTTTAATTAATCTTCTATTGCAGCAACTTTTAAGCTAACCACATTTTAAATATTCCTCTTTCAATATTCCTTAATCAAAATTAAAATCCAATTGATGAAAAATTTTACACCGTTATTGTTTTGCCTAACCTTATGTTTTGTTGGTTTTATATCGTGCAACAAAGATGTAAAAAACGATGTGGATGCTGTTACAGAAGTAAATAGTTTTAGCAGTTCAGCAAACACAACTTCTGCCGGCGATCATTTTGGTGTGCTTGTAAATCCGGCATATTCAAAACAAAAGCCTTCTGTTACCGATACACTAAAGCTTTTGAGCTTTCAAAAAAAACTCGAACTGGCTTCTTATTATGGCGTAAAATATTTAAGAATGTCTATTACACATGATGCATGGATAACGCCAAACGGAAGTGTAAATTTTGTAAATAATTTTATAGCAGCAAGCAATGCAGGGTTTTCTGTTTTGCTAAATGTTAATTACAGTATATCTGCATTTAGGGGTCCATCTCAGTTTCCTGATGTGAGAGAGTATGTGCTATTTTTAAAGTCTGTACTTGATAAAATCAGCGCACAAAATCTATCACTAAAACCTGCGTTGGTTGTTGTTGAGAATGAAGAAACAAACGGTAATTATTTTATAATTAATTCAACAGCCGACGCAGATAAATATGTGAATTTATTAAAAGGTGCTATTGCTGAATGTGCACCAAGAAATATTAAAGTTTCTAATGGAGGTATAACAAATAATATTTTAACAATGCTTACCTGGGATTGGCTAAAAACAAAATATAATATTACAACAGCAAACAATTGGGCAGGTACGGTAATGGCGCCAAACATTTATAATAATTTAAATACTACTATAAGCGTTACTTATTTAAAACTTGCAAAATATGCAATCAGCCAATATGCAACATTGCCATTATCG
>CAXSDU010000152.1:5056-6038 GCA_964236165.1 uncultured Parafilimonas sp.
AAGCATCACAATTTGCAACTAACCGTTTAGGCAACCCGTTTCTTTTGGGCATTGATTCAACACAGATAACAAGTGGTGCATTAGATAGTTGTGTTTCATACTTAAATGCAACATTAAAAGGGTTGAGCATTATTACAAATGAAACAGGACAAGTAAATAAATCAAACAGGCTTACTGGTTCATTGTTGCGAAAATATTTTTCGTATCAATCTTCCAGTTCAAATTTTCCTATTGTATGCTGGTATGATGGTGACGGCAGTGCCGATGGAACAACAAACGCAACAGCGCTTCATAATACGGTATCAAGCGACAGCTTTAACATAAGAGTATCAGGCGTAAGTTTTCATAATCATCTTAAACAATAGATCAATAAAATTAATAGCTGCGGAGTTTTAAAAAACTTCGCAGCTATTAACAATCTTTATTATTTAAACTGAATGCTTATTTATGCTGCCTGAATAACCACTCCATCATATGTTCATCACTGTAAGCTGCAATCCATGAAAAATGTCCAGTTTCAGGATATAAAGTAAAACCATTGTGAGCACCGGATTTTCTCAATGCTTCATTCATCTCAATAGAATTATTAGGATTTACGGCGGCATCTTCTGCGCCATGAAAAATCCACATAGGAACATTAGCAATAACCGGTGCTTTTGAAACATCGCCGCCGCCACAAACCGGCACTGCCGCTGCAAACAAATTTGGGTAACGTTCAATTGCATCAAAAGTTCCGAAACCACCCATTGATAAACCAGTTATATAGATTCGGTTTGTATCAACAGGCATTTTTGAAATTGTTTGTTTGATGAGTTCAATTAATGATTGCATTGGTTTTGTAGGCGTTAATTGCAATTCCATTTTTGTGCTGTTTGGCGTGCGTGAAAAATTTGACCAGCTTACACCGTTCGGGCATTGAGGTGCAATAACAATTGCAGGATGTTCACTCATATTTTTATCTGTTGCAAAATTTAGAACACCC
>CAXSDU010000152.1:6048-7185 GCA_964236165.1 uncultured Parafilimonas sp.
AAAAAGATCGCCGCCATGCACCAGTTGTAAAGCATTATCATTTCCCCTTTCACCTGAACCGTGTAAAAAAATCACTAATGGATATTTACGTAATGTATCATAATCAGGATACAGCATGCGATAATTTAATGTATCACTATTATTTATGTATTGATTTTTGCTGAAACGTTCTGATTGTGCGTTGGCATGTGCGAAACAAGAAAAAATTAATAAACAGGTAATAAAAGCCCGGAAGGAAAAAATTTTCATATGAAATTATTTAAAATGAAAATAAAGAAAACTTATGGAACAATTTTTTACTCATTTTGTTGTCTAATGTTCTTAAATTTCCAAAAACCGCTAATTGCATACCTATTACTTTTTCTGCGTCTCTATTGGTTAAATAAAAAATAATATAATTATCAATATACTTTTCAAGAATTCAATTTCGTAATTGCTTTGCCGCGATAATATGCAGCACCATCATTTAATTGCTCAGGTAGTTTTTGTTTCATAAAAAAAGTTAATTTAAAGTTCACTTCATTTTGAAGTAAGGTAACTTCAAATTTCCGGCAAGTTGCAGCTAAGCCTGCGCTTCGGCAGGTTCTTCTTTAACTGCTTTGTGCATGCGTTGTAAAAATTGCAGCATCACTTCCATATCACCAACATCATTCACCACTAATAAAAAGTTTTTGCCAACCTGTTTTAATCTTGCTTTATTGGTTGATGTTTGTAAATACTGCATGATGTTTTTAAATACATCGCTTTCAAAATAAGGTGAATCATTTTTATTGATAAAATAGCAACGCAGCGTTTTATCTTTTAAAGTCATTTTTTCAAAACCCAAATCAACTCCAGCCCAACGGCAACGAACTGTTGTAATTAGATCTTTTACTTCATTTGGAATTGAACCAAAACGATCAAGCAATTCTTTTTCGAACAACTGCAATTCTTTTTCGTTCTCACAATTATCCAATCTTGTGTAAAGCGATAATCGTTCAGTTATACTTTCAACATATTCATCCGGAATTAGAATTTCAAGATCGGTATCGATAGTACAATCACTTACAAAATCATCCTGTTTGCTAATCTCTTCTTTAAACACATCTTTAAATGATGTGCGCTTTAATTCACGAATGGCTTCATCCAATATTTTCT
>CAXSDU010000153.1:0-1469 GCA_964236165.1 uncultured Parafilimonas sp.
CATATACTTCGCTGGTTGATGCAACTAATATTCTTGCTTTTTTTTCTTTGGCAAGACCGAGACAATTATGTGTGCCTAAAGAACCCACTTTTAATGTTTGAATAGGAATTTTTAAATAATCAATCGGGCTGGCTGGCGAAGCAAAATGCAAAATGTAATCAAGCTCGCCGGGCACATGAATAAACTTACTTACATCATGATGATAATATTCAAAATTGCTGGAAGGAAAAAGATGTTCAATATTGCGCATGTCGCCGGTAATTAAATTATCCATTGCAATAACATGATAATCTTCTGCAATAAAACGGTCACATAAATGCGAACCTAAAAATCCCGCTGCGCCTGTTATAAGAATTCTTTTTTTACTCATAATTTTAGTCTGATTTCGGTTTAAAGTATATACGAAGATTTTACATCGTTATTTCATTTCATAAATATTATTGCGCATGTCTGCATCTGCATCGTGCAAATCTCCTAAAACAATTTTATCAATCGGTTTATCAGCAGTAAAAGTAATATTAGCTGATGAACTCCTTTCCCAAACACCAATTGTTTCATGTAACTTTTGTGTTGTTGAATCTTTATAATAAACTGTGAGATGAACCGGCACCGGTTTGCTGCCCTTCATTGTAACAGTAACAGTTATTTGTTTGCCACTTTGTTTTACACCTGAAATAGCAACATCCGGAGCGCCGGAATCATAAAACCATTTTTTCCAGAACCAGTTTAAATTTTTGCCGCTGCCTGTGTTCATGCAATTAAAAAAATCAAGCGGCATCGGGTGTTTGCCATGCCATTGTTGAATATAATAATGCAAAGCTTTTGTAAATAATTCATCGCCTAAATAATCTTTTATATACAAATAACCCATTGCAGGTTTTGGATAAGAATTGAGATAATAATTTGTTCCGCTTTCCTGTGTGCTTAATGTTGTAACGGGCATATCAAAATCATAATTCGCATAACTGTCATACGGCTCCATTCCATAATTATCTTTTATGGTTGAATCAATAATAGGAGAGATGAGCCACTCGCCAATTGTTGCCCAGCCTTCATCCATCCATCCGTATTTTGTTTCATTCACGCCCATATAAAACGGAAACATGGTATGAAAAATTTCATGATCGGTTAATGTTATTTCCTCTGTTCTGTCATCCAGCGGATTATCATTCACCATCATAGGATATTCCATTTGGTCTAAACCATCAAAAACAGTTTCGTGCGGATAAGGATATGGCCATGCAGGAAATGTGTAGCTCATGCTTTCAACTGTTTTTCTTGCAAAGTTTATTACATCAAAATAATCTTTATGATCAGGATTAAACACTGCATCAACGCGTGTTCTTCTTTTGGTTGAAGGATCAACTACCAAACTGCTGGAATACCATATATAGTGATTGCTGGTGGCGAATACAAAATCAGTTACACTATCAGCTTTAAACTTCCATGTATTAACTGCATTTTGCGCA
>CAXSDU010000153.1:1479-3847 GCA_964236165.1 uncultured Parafilimonas sp.
TACAAATCTGTCGTATCAATAATTTTTGTTACCGCATCGCTTTTTTCTGCATCGTTTATGTGTTGTACAATTTGTGTATTATACACTTCTTCCGCATTTAATAAATTACCTGTTGCACAAACAATATAATTTTCAGGAACAGAAATGGTAACATTAAAATCACAGAAATCATTATAAAATTCCTGGCTGCCGATGTATGGCAAACGGTTCCATCCATCAATATCATCATACACAGCAATGCGCGGAAAAAAATATGCAACGAATGCAGAACTATCATCCACCATTCCTGTTCTTATGTGTGAAGTTTTATTTAACTGGTAAGAAAAACTGATATTAAATTTCATTTGCTTTCCAGGCATTAAAGCAGGAACACGCAGCCACATATTTGTTGCTGAAATGTGCAGCGCATCTGTGTTCTGATTTTTACCATCCACCATTAAATTTTGTATGCGCACACCATCAGTTAAATCTGCATCTTCAACATTCATGTCGCGCGGCGCGCCTTTTTTATAAAGATTAGGATAGAGTTTGAACCAGATTTGTTTCAATGTATCAGGACTATTATTTGAATACGTAATTTCTTCAGTACCCGCAATAATTCTGCTTGTGGGCGCAAAGCTTACATCAATGTTATAGTCAGCTTTATTCTGCCAATATTTTGCGCCGGGTTTGCCATCTGAAGTGCGCGTGTTTTTATCGTAGGCTGTTTGATAATTTCTTGCAACAGGCAATGATTGTGTATGCGCATCAATCAATAAAAAGCAACACAAAATGATCAAAGAAAAATATCTCATATAATAATTAAGTTGCTAAAGTAACAACGCATCATTCAACAGCAAAGTTTATTAACTATGAATATAATTGTGCATAACAAATATAAATACTCTCTTTAAGGCTGGGGCTTTAATAACTCAATCCATATCCAAACTTATATAAAGGATCTTTTGAATCATAAGGTACATCTGTTTTTTGATTCCGCACAGCTTCCATAGATGAAGGCATTTCAATTGGCAAATGACCACCGGGTTTATATTTACCAAACACAACATCTAAAACGGCTGCATCGCTGGCGCCGAAATCTGCAAGCAAACCTTTTGCCTTTGCACTTATTTCAGGAATTACAGCAGGACGATCTAAATAAATATCCACGATTGTTGGAATCGCATTTAATAATTGAAGAACACTGTCTTTCTGCGTGCCTTTAAAATCAAGATCACCGTGATGAAACATTTTCGCCATTGGAATATCTGATTCAACCGGGTACCAGGGTGTGTTTAAACGAATGATTGCAATGTTTGCATCTTTCGGATTATCTACAACTGTTCCATATTGTGCCGCAACTTTTGCATCTATATTCTGAACATAAATTTTTAAACTTTTTTCTTTCAAAGGCAAGACTTTAGCATCATTTTTTAATAATGTTATTGCTCTGCGTTGTGATGCTTCACCGGCTTTTTCAAATTCAGCTTTGCCTACAATTTGTGTTGCTTTTGTTTCATCTATATATGGATTATCAAATAAACCCAATTCAAATTTCTGACGCAATAATCTTCTTACAGATGAATCAATGCGTGCTTCAGAAATCTTTCCGTCTTTTACTAATTGCACAACAACTTCAGGCATATTTTCTCCGCCAAACTGATCAACACCCGCATCAATAATTTTTTCTACTCTTTCAGATGCGTTTAATTTTTCTTCGCCCCAGGCACGTGCCGGCCAAACAATATCGCCCAAATGTGTGTCAGTAACCAAACCCCAATCAGTGCAAACCACACCATCATAATGATATTTATTTCTAAGCAACCCGGTTATAATTCCTTTGTTATATGAAAAACCAACATGCTCATGTGTGCTGTCCATCGGCACGCCATAATAAGGCATTATAGCTGCAGTGTGCGCAGCAAATGCAGCCTGGAAAGGAATAAGATGATAATCAAAATTATTGCCCGGATAAACCTGACCTTTCTGAAAAGGAAAATGCGGATCAAGACCTTCAAACTGCGGACCGCCGCCGGGAAAATGTTTTGTCATTGTGGCAACACTATTTTCACCAAGCTTGTTTCCCTGAAATCCAAGAATATAAGCTGAAACCATTTTAGCAGCAAGATTTGCATCTTCACCAAAAGTGCCTGCAATGCGCGGCCAGCGTGGTTCTGTTGCAAGATCAGCCTGCGGATGTAATGCTTCGCGAATACCAACAGCTAAATATTCCTGGCGTACATCATCAGCAAATTCATGCGTTAATTTTTCATCACCAATTGCAGCTAAACCCAGTGGTTCGCACCATTGCGAAAAACTTGCTGCACTCATTGCAAAAGCATTATTTGTAAAATGGCTGCGCGGATCAGAAGCGATTGTTATTGGAATA
>CAXSDU010000153.1:3857-6804 GCA_964236165.1 uncultured Parafilimonas sp.
TTTCTGCATTGCATTATACCATTTTGCCAACGCATCAATTGAAGGAATTGCCCAAAGATTAAAATGGTTCATCTTTTTATCTCTCACTAAAACCATAGCATTTGGTGCAAAAGCAAACATGCCTTTACCAGGTTTATCGTCTATGGTTCCATCATCATTAATTCTTGCGCCATTAATAAACATCATTCCTGCTTTTTCTTCAATGTTCATTTGCGAGAGCAAATCATTTACTCTTTCTTCTATTGGCTGGTGCACATCTTCATACACATCCAATTTTCCATTCTTATTCAAATCACGAAAATCAAAACCATTTGTTGTGATAATATGTGTTGAATTTTTTTGCACTTCAACAGGTATAAAATTTTTTGTTGATGATTTATAAGATAAGATTGCTGCAGTTGCTATCGCAATCAAACAAAAAATAAAAAAAGATTTTAGTTTAAATTTTTTCATGATAAAAATTTTTAGATGAAAAATTATTAAACAAAATATTCAATTAAAAATTAAATGAAGAGATTTTTTAATTTATTACAGTGCAACTCTAAAACCAACAAACACACCAAAGCGTTCTGATTTTATATCGGGCAAAGGTTTTGGCAAAACGCGCCAGATAAAATCTACACGAAAGAATTTTAAAATATTATCAACACCGGTTCCTGCTTCTAAATACATTTTATTATTTAGTGATTCAAAAGGAGAATTGCCTATAAAATTTAATTGTTTGTTTGCATTGGTAAGATCTCCGACAACACCTTTAACTTCCCAAAACTGTCGGAATTTTAATTTGCGTGTAAGCTTTATATATCTGAATAAACCGGAGCCAATATTATGTTCGAGATTAAAGCCGGCATAACTATCCGTTAAATATTCAAACCGCGACATAAGATTGAAAGAATATTTACTATAATAATACCAGTTATTGCCCGGCTGAATATCGAGCAACTGATATGGTAACGTACCAAAAATTTTTCCTGCAAAAACATTGTAATATAAATTTCCGTAAGGCGCAATGCTTAAATAATCTGAAATGGAAATATCAACCTTATCATATTTATAACTGCTATTTAATATACCCGGAAAACCATGCGCATAATTTAATTCAACAATTGGATATTCGCTGCCAAAACTGCTTCTTTCAAAATTGTCTTCTATCGTTCGTTCCTGATAAGCATATCTTATGCGCAAACCTGTTTCAAACGTATTAAAAGGATGCCCGCTTTTGGTTGGAAATAATTCAGCTCCCGGCAAATTAAGCACAGCATTATATTGCCTGTTACTTGCAGAAATGCCGAAGCCAAATCCATTGTGTGTTTCTGCATAATACTCCGCTTTTTTTTCTGTTATTTCCTGGTATTTATTTGGAATGTTTGGCTTTCTAAAAAAATATCCAAACAAATTATCACTACCCAACTGATCATAATAAACCTGACCGTTATCTAAATCTTTTTTATAGTATGCTCTGATATAACTCCACGGTGTTCGGCTGAATAAATATTTTGCTTCTGCCTCGCCTTTAAAAGTATTGTCTTTAAACCCGTAAGCAAGGTAACCGTGAAGGTAAAGATGATCGTTAAATCCACGGTTAGTGGCAAGATCAAAACGCAAACGCGTGCCTTCAACCACATCAGCCGAAATCCAGTTATACCATGGACCAATGCGAATATTGCCAATATCTTTTGTGCCGGTTGTAAGAAAATTTAATGTGTTGCGATAATGAACATAAGTTTTATTTTTTTCCAGCGTATCGAGTACCTTATAAACGGTTTGCTCATCTTTATTTAAAGGTTCATGCCGGTTTGCAATCCAGAAAGAATCTGGTTTATCAAGCACGTTTGGCGCAAGTAAAATTTCTTCATTTGATTTATTTGAATCAATGTTTCTTGAAACATAATCGCTGTTGATGAGAACATTTTTATACGTTGTTGTTTTGCGTGCTTTAAAACCAAGATGCTGCTTGCCAACAGGATTAACATCAGCAACAAATTTATCTTTATACAAGAACCAAACGCTGTCATAAATTAATTTAAATTCCTGTATCAGCGTTAAGCCTGTTACAAAATTCAGATTGGCATCCTGTGAAGGTCTTAATGTTATTTTTTGAATAGAAAAACTGGTATCATGTACCCAGCAATCACCTGTAAATAAATCACCACCGGGGCGCTTGGGTATAAAAGCAAAATGCACCAAACGCTTGCCGCCTAAATATTGTGTATCAAGCAATTTAAAATTGTAAAAATTATCAGCATTGTCACTTAGAGGGCTTACATACATTTTATCAAACACAGGAATGGAGTTGGCATAAACATCAACATTTTGATAAGTTGCACCAAGCTGTTTAATAATACTTTCATTATCTATTCCGTTGGTAATAGTTGCTTTAATTACTTCACGTGTTTTACGCGGATTTCGCTGGTAATAATAATCAGATAAACTCTCTGTTAAATAAACCGGCAGGTAAGGTTTTTTTTCTGATGTTGTATCTGCATAATCCAGCACAAAACTTAATGGTTTAAGAAAAGGCATCTTACCTAATTTTTGTTTGTTTATATTATCCAGATCAAGCTCCAGCTTATTATAAACTTCATAACCATAATTATTAAAAAGATGTTTATCGTTTTGCGGTTTATGCGCAATTATTCTTCGCCAAAACCATAATGCACGGTTATATTTTACTTTAACTACAACGTCTGTATGCGGCGGTAAAACGGTTATGTGAATAGTTGCAAAACCAGAATCGCGAAAAGCAGAAACAGGAATATTTAAGGGAGAATATCCAACGCTTGTAATTTGTAAAGTATCACTTGCTGCGGCAAAACTATTATTAATGGTTAAATAAAATCTGCCAAGAGAATCGGTTAAAACGCCAGTGCCCTGTTGCAAAAATTTTATTGAAGCAAATGGTACAGGTTCATCACTTTGCTTATCCAGTAATTCTCCCTGAAGGTTT
>CAXSDU010000153.1:6814-7086 GCA_964236165.1 uncultured Parafilimonas sp.
TATTGGATGTAGAGAACAAACTAAACAAAAAAGCAGGGCAGTTGTCTTGCTCATGAGCGGGCAAAATTATTGCTAAACACAATATCTTTAAACAAATGCCTTTGCAGTATGCTTTTTTAACTGTTTAGGTGAAGTTTTTGGAGATTAAAAATTCTTAATACGAGATGTACAAAGAACAAGCTAAAAATTTCTACAGTGAGATTCCTGAATTTATTTCAGATATTACTTCTTCTTTTCTTTCTGCATTCCATTCAACAATAAAATTATTTCTG
>CAXSDU010000154.1:0-7041 GCA_964236165.1 uncultured Parafilimonas sp.
AGTCTGGCAAACTTCAAACACATACTTACCAACAGGCTTTAAATTATACATGCTGTAAAATGTGGCCACTTCATATACTTCTATCGGTTGAATGTTCAGAAGTTCAGCTACATAATTCATTACAGGCACATCAAGCCAGTTGCCAAACGTCTCCTGCGCAATATGCAATACAGGCAGAATTGCACTTTTTTGTTTGCCCTGCGGATAGTGGCTAATCAGTTCAATAACCTTTTTTAATTTATCTTCTGAAAATTGAATCATTCTATATCAATTCAAAATAATTAACTATCCATTTCGCCTGCAATTAAATTCAGGCTGCTCATAACAATAACTGCATCACTTAGCATTGCACCTTTAACCAGTTCTTCGTAAGCCTGATAATAAATAAAACATGGTCGGCGAAAATGTAAGCGATAAGGTGTTCTTCCGCCATCACTAATTAAATAAAAACCAAGCTCGCCGTTGCCACCTTCAACGCTGTGATATACTTCACCTACGGGCATATCAATTTCACCCATAATGATTTTAAAGTGCCAAATAAGCGCTTCCATTTTAGTATAAACATCTTCTTTTTTAGGAAGATAATATTCGGGTACGTCGGCATGGTATACTTCTGCCTCAGCACCTTTAAATTCCTGTATTTTGCGGTATGCCTGTTTAATGATTTCAATTGATTGCCACATCTCCTGTTCACGCACCAAAAACCTGTCGTAACAATCGCCTGTTGAACCAACCGGAACAATAAAATTGAAATCTTCATAACTGCAATAAGGCGCAAAGACACGTACATCATAATCTACACCAGCGGCACGAAGATTTGGTCCGGTAAATCCATAATTTAATGCACGTTCAGCGCTTATAGGTCCGGCGCCAATAGTGCGTTCCATAAAAATTCTGTTACGCATCAAAAGATTTTCAAACTCTTTTAATACACGTGGATATTCATCTAAAAATTTCTCAAGTTTGGTAAATGCAGTGTTATTAAAATTTCTTTCAAAACCACCAATGCGGCCAATATTTGTAGTAAGGCGGCTGCCGCACACTTCTTCCCAAATTTCATATATCAGTTCGCGATATTGCATTACATAAAGAAACCCTGTAAATGCGCCGGTATCTACTCCAACAATTGAATTACAAATAAGGTGGTCTGCAATGCGCGAAAGTTCCATAATTAATACACGCAAATAATCAACACGTTTTGGTGTTTTTATTTTAAGGAGTTTTTCGCAGGTTGTATGCCACCCCATATTGTTTATAGGGCTGCTGCAATAATTCATCCTGTCTGTTAACGTAGTAATTTGATACAGCGGTCTGCGTTCTGCAATCTTTTCAAAAGCACGATGAATATAACCAATAGTTTGTTTTGCAGAAACAATCCGCTCACCATCCATCTCTAATATATTTTGCAGCACACAATGCGTTGCCGGATGTATTGGTCCAAGATTAAGTGTGGTAGTCTGTTTTTCTATTGAACCATCCGGAAGAACAATGTGCTTATCTTTTATTGAAAGGGCTTCTGACATTTCTCAAATTAATTTATCTCCAACATTATCTTTTTCTGATTCTGCAATAGTTGTATCATCATTGGCTTTTACTGTTCCATAACCAGAACTTCCGCCACGACCGAACATTTCATCATCTTTATCTTTTCTTGTTTGATCTTCTAAAGGAAATTCTTTTCGCATAGGAAAATAATCCATTTCATCAACATTTAATATGCGTGTTAAGTTTGGATGACCAACAAAATTTACTCCATAAAAATCATACGTTTCTCGCTCAAGCCAATTGGCTGCTTCAAATATTCTTGTTGCTGTAAAAATATCAGGCTTATTTATATCAAGATAAGTTTTAAAACGAATTCTTATATTATCTGTAAGATTATGCAAATGATAAACAATTACTAATTCCCGTGATTTATTATCAGGATAATGTATTGCATTAAGTGTTGTAAGAAATTTGAATTTTAATTCTTCATCATCGTATAAAACCTGGAGGAGTTTGAGGTTCATCTCTTTTGGCGCTTCAAAAGTGAGCATACCATAAAGTTCTTCAAAATTGCTAACCTGTTCACCAAACTTTTCTTTAAGTTTTTCTTTAATTTTTTTGTTTGATAAAGACATATTGACCCAGCCCTAAAGGGAGTTATTTTAAGTTTATAAATATTATTGATGCTCCTAATAATTTCTTTTTAGAAATTAAGGGCTTCTTATTGAATTCCATAACTGCCAAGTAATGCTTTATAATGATCACTATTTCTTCTGCGTAAACTTTCGTTGTGCACCAAATCCTGAATTCTTAAAACACCATCAATTACTGCCTCAGGTCTTGGCGGGCAACCAGGAATATATACATCAACCGGAATGATCTGATCAATTCCTTGCAATACAGAATAACTATCAAAAATTCCGCCTGATGCTGCACATGCGCCCATTGCCAAAACCCATCTTGGCTCTGCCATTTGCAAATAAACCTGCTTTAAAATTGGGCCCATTTTTTTGGCAATTGTTCCCATTACCATTAATAAATCGCATTGGCGTGGTGTAAATGCCAAACGCTCAGAACCGAACCGTGCAAGATCATAAGTTGAACTCATGGTGCTCATAAATTCAATACCACAACAGCTTGTTGCAAAAGGTAATGGCCAAATTGAATTTTTTCTTGCTAAACCTACAATCTTTTCAAAATTCGTTGCAAAAAAACCTTCGCCTTGCGCACCTTCCGGCATATCTGCAAGCGCAATGTTATCATATATGCTTGTACCTTTAGGATGTATATTAAATCTAACTGGTCTTGCCATTTTAAGTTTTAAAATTTAGTAATTTAAAGACTGAAAAATTAATTTGCTTCATTAGCACATTTTTCAAATCTTCAAATTGTTCGTTATTAATCTTCCCACGTTAATGCACCTTTCTTTATGATATATAAAAAACCAATAAGAAAAAAGCCAACAAAGAATAATACTTCAATAAAACCATGCCAACCAAGTTCTTTAAAATTTACTGCATACGGATAAAAGAAAATTACTTCCACATCAAACAATACAAATAAAATTGCTACTAAAAAATATTTTATAGCCAAAGGCTGGCGTGCGTTACCGTGGCTTGCTATACCACTCGCAAAATTTTCAAGCTTGTCGGAAGTTTTTCTTTTTGGGCCGATAAGATGTGTTGCAATCATCATAGTTGCAACAAAACCGGCAGCAAAGATTAACTGAATACCAATGGGCGCATAATCTGCTGAAGTTCCCGAAACATTTGTATCAAGTAAATAAAAAAATGAATTCATTAAGAAGTGTTGACATGCAAAAATACGAGGCGAAAATTACAAAATGAAAAGAGACTTAAATACTTAAGGTTTTGTTTTAAACTGAAAAAAGTTTATCAGTTTACAAAGTTCCACCAAATGCCAATTCTAAACCATAATGCACGCGCAGGATACAACGGAGCTGAATAATTATATTTTGAGAAAGAGAATCCATTGTTCGGATCGATTGTGTTAAGATTTTCTAAACGAACAAAAGCTTTAAAACTTTTTATTCTAAAGTTGAGATAAAGATTTACATCCGGCCGTATTGAAACTGTAGTTGTATCCTGAAAATAAAATTGTCCGTTTAACGGCGAATAATTTTCTGGTTTATACGGCGTATAATATCTTATTTCAATACCGGTTGATACAAAAAGGTTTTTGTAAAAATTACCTTCAAAAGCAAAGCGGCTGCGTGCTAAAACTAAAGGTAAATTAACGGGCGGATTGCCTGTTGTTTGTTGCAGATTGCCTTCTAAATACCAATTAAAATGTTCGCTAACCTTAATTGTTTTTTGTGCTGAAATATGCAGTACATTAAAAAGAGCAGACGATTGTGTTGAAGTATATAAACTATTAAAATAGGTGTAATTTGTAAAAAGATAATATTCGCCGGTTAATTGTAAAGCCGCCGGTGGAATATTAATAATTGCAAAAACCCTTGTAATATTTTCTTTATTAAAATTTCCTTCTTGAATAACAGGGAAATCTGTTAGTGATTGTCTTGTCGCAGTTTGTTTATGATTAACAGAATCAGTTAAATAAGAATTAATAAATGTTCCATCAACAACCGATGGCGTTCTGTTTACATTTTGAAAACCTACCTGCAATGAACCAATGTTTTTGCGCAATGATCTTTTTAAACTTATATAAGCAGAATAATCACCCACGTAATGCCCGGTTACATATAATTTACCAGATGCTTCTACATCATACAGCTGGTTGCGTGTACGATTGCGATACTCGGCAGCAGTGTAAAGATTATTATAACCTTGTTTATATCCGTCAAAACTTCCTCTGATGATTTCATATCCTGCATTTAATTTTAAAAACTGGTTTAAATTATTTTTTTGCGGATAAGAAATCATTGCAAAATCGTTGGTAATATTTTGCCATTTATCAACAAACTTTACTGTATCTATTGCACCAAAACTATTATAACCGGTTGCTGGATTATAATTTAAATAATTAACATAATCTGAGTCGGTAACATCATTATCGTGATACTCATAATTATCACTTGTAAACTGAATTGTATGCTGCAGGCGAAAACGCGGATAAAATAATTTATATGTTACAGAATCCTCTACCAGCGAATCTTTCTGACCAAAATCATAACTCTGCCGCATTAAAAAAATTGCTTCTTTATATTGCGTACCGATAGTAATATTCTGACCAAAAATATTGCGGCTGAATTGACCTAATTCACTGCCAAGTTTTGTATTAGCACTAAAAGGATCATTGAACGAAAGACTATCAAGATTTTGATTAGGCTTTAAGCCACCATTTTCTGAAGAAAGAATTTTGTTGTTGATGAAAGCAAAATAATTTGTGTACCGTTTGTTTTTACTTTGATAAAAAGTATTTACACGCAGGTTGCTGTTATTTGTATTTTGATTTCTAAATGCACCGGGCGAATTAATAACTCTAAAGTCTAATGCTATATTAAAATTGCTTTTGCGGTTTTGTGTATGAAATAATTCTATCATTTGCTCTGCCTTGCTGCCTAACAAATAAATTGTTTCAGAATAAGGTCTGGTAGTTTGAAAAAATTTTGTGTTTTCTGGTGTGTAACGATAAATATCGTACGCATGAAAACCCGCATCAAATCCTGATTGCATATTTGGTTGAAAAATTAATGAATGTGCAGCCGAACCAAAATTTCCAAGATCTGTATACCACCACGGAACAGGATAACGTGAATAGAAATCGTTTATAGAGGAATCAATTTTGTTTATGCGGGTTGAATCCCAGTAACGGTAAGAAATGGTGATTGAATCTTCGTAGGCATTACGATGCTGCAATGTTTGATTACTGCTATCAACTTTTAATGGTCTGCCACGACTATCATATTGATAATTACCACCGGGAATAGTATCGTACACCTGCGCTTTGACTGTTGCAAAACACATCATTAATAAAAAAATGAAACAGAATTGCTTAAACAATATGCGCAATTAAAATTTAATAATGCAAAATAATGGCAAAGCTGTGAATGAAAAGATAATTACGATAGTGTTTTGTTTAAATGCAGAATTTGTTATTGCCAGAAATTATATTTCAACTTCTCCTTTAAATACTAAAACAGCGGGACCGCACAACCAGATATTTCTAAAATTTATTTCTCCAGCTTTATCAAATTCTACTGCCAAACGACCACCAAGTGTTTTAACTTCAACACGATTAAAACCTTTATCATTATGTGCAAAAACCAATGCCGCAGCTGTAACACCTGTGCCGCAACTTAATGTTTCGTTTTCTACGCCACGTTCATAAGTGCGTACACAAATATTTCCTTCTTCATCAAATTCTGTAAAATTTACATTTATGCCTTCTTTTGAAAAGCGTTTGCTGTAACGTATTTCGCGACCTTCCTTTACTACGTTATAATTCCAGATGCCGGTTACAGATTTTATATAATGCGGAGAACCAGTATTTAAAATATAATCTGAATAATCAAGCGTTTCAATAGTATTTACATCTTTCATTTTTAAATCAATCCAGCCATTATCTTCTATTGATGCTTTATGCTCACCATCAACTGCAATAAAAGAATATTCACGCTTGTGCAAACCTGTATCATAAATAAACTGAACCAAACAACTCCCGCCATTGCCGCACATGCTGCCATCATTTACGTCAGCATTATAGTATTTCATTTCAAAATCGTAATCAGCATTGTTTTTTACTAACATTAATCCATCTGCACCAATACCTAAATTGCGAGTACATAATTTTTTAATCTGTGATGTCGATAATTCATTTTCTATAATACGATTATCAATTATAATAAAATCGTTACCTGTTCCATGATATTTATAAAAAGAAAACGTCATTAAATTTTTTTAAATTGATTCAATAATTTCTAAGGTTTTTTTAATTAATACATTCATTGTTTCAACTGTGTTTTTTGAAAATGTTTTATTTATACGGTTGGCTACAACAGCATTCAAACTTAAGCAATGATGACCTAACAATTTTCCCAATCCATAGATCGCAGATGTTTCCATCTCGAAATTTATGATGCGATGGCTGCCATATTGAAAATCTGTAAATAAATCCATAAGGTTTGGAAAGGCTAAACCATGTCTTAAAACCCTTCCTTGTGGTCCATAAAACCCGGGACATGTAACAGTAATTCCATGTTGAAAATTACTGATAAAATTTTTTAATAAAGATGCAGACGCAGTAGCAATATAAGGACGAGAAAAATTTCCTGTTATTTGTGTGTGATTAATAAAATGCTGTAGAATATTTTTTTCTTCCTGGTTATAATTATGCACATAATAATTCAGAAGATTATCAATACCGATCGCATGTGTTGATACAATAAAGCTATTCACAGGAATATCGTTTTGCAAAGAACCACAAGTGCCAATACGAATAATATTTAAGGATTTTAATTGTGATTTAATTGTTCGTGAAGCAAAATCAATATTTATCAATGCATCTAATTCATTTAGTACAATATCTATATTATCTGTTCCAATACCGGTTGATAAAACTGTAAGTTTTTTT
>CAXSDU010000155.1:0-7034 GCA_964236165.1 uncultured Parafilimonas sp.
CATTAATATAACCAACTTCTTTTGGAACAAACTGGTTAAACATTACACGGCCAACTGTAGTTTCAATCAATCTTTTTACAATTTGCCCTTTTTCGCGAACTTCTGTTCTTACTTTAATTTGCGCGTGAAGATCAACAACGCCTTCATTATAGGCAATCATTGCTTCATCAAGATTATAAAAAATCTTTCCTTCACCCTTTATAATTTCTCCATCAACACTTTTCTTTCCTTTGGTAATATAATATAAACCAAGCACCATATCCTGTGAAGGAAGTGTAATTGGCGTACCATTTTGTGGATTAAGAATATTGTGTGAAGAAAGCATTAATAGCTGTGCTTCGAGCACTGCAGCATTGCTTAATGGAACGTGAACAGCCATCTGATCACCATCAAAATCCGCGTTAAAAGATGTTGTAACCAATGGATGCAACTGTATAGCTTTACCTTCTACTAATTTTGGCTGAAATGCCTGTATGGAAAGACGGTGCAGTGTTGGTGCACGATTTAGCATAATAGGATGTCCTTTCAAAATATTTTCAAGAATATCCCAGATAACGGCTTCTTTTCTATCAACTAATTTCTTTGCAGATTTTACTGTTTTTACAATGCCTCTTTCAATAAGTTTACGAATAATAAATGGCTTGAATAATTCAGCAGCCATATCTTTTGGTAAACCACATTCATGCATTTTTAATTCTGGTCCAACCACAATTACAGAACGACCAGAATAATCAACACGTTTACCTAATAAGTTTTGACGGAAACGGCCCTGTTTCCCTTTTAGTACATCACTTAAAGATTTTAAAGCACGACCACCTTCAGCTTTAACCGCATTTGATTTACGGCTGTTATCAAATAAACTATCAACTGCTTCCTGAAGCATACGTTTTTCGTTACGTAAAATTACTTCCGGAGCTTTGATTTCTAAAAGTCTTTTCAAACGGTTATTACGAATTATAACGCGGCGATATAAATCGTTGAGATCAGATGAAGCAAAACGACCACCATCCAAAGGAACCAATGGACGAAGTTCTGGTGGAATAACCGGAATATATTGCATCACCATCCATTCAGGACGGTTATTGATTCTGCTATTAGCATCACGCAAAGCTTCTACAACACTTAATCTTTTTAAAGCATCTGCTTTTCTTTGCTGAGATGTTTCGTTAGCGGCAGTTGTACGTAAGGTATAACTCAGATCATCCAATGCAATGCGCTCAAGTAAATCGTGCACGGCTTCTGCGCCCATTTTAGCAATAAATTTCTGCGGATCATCATCCGGTAAATATTGATTCTCTTTTGGAAGGTTATCAATTAAATCAAGATATTCTTCTTCTGTTAAAAGATCGCCGGATTGCAAATTTTTATCTTCCCTGATTCCTGGCTGAATAACTGCATATCTTTCATAATACACAATACTTTCAAGCTTTTTTGAGCTCATACCAAGCAGGTAACCAATTTTATTTGGCAAACTTTTAAAATACCAGATGTGCACAACAGGCACAACCAGTTTTATATGACCCATTCTTTCGCGACGCACCTTTTTTTCTGTAACTTCTACACCACAACGATCACAGACAATTCCTTTATACCTTATTCTTTTATACTTACCGCAGGCACATTCATAATCTTTAACTGGCCCGAAAATTCTTTCACAAAACAAACCATCACGTTCGGGTTTGTAAGTGCGATAATTAATAGTTTCAGGTTTTAAAACTTCCCCAAAACTGCGCTCAAGAATACTATCAGGCGAGGCAAGACCAATTGTTATTTTAGAAAAATTGGCTTTAGGACGATTTTCTTTTTTAATAGCCATAATGAAATTTCAATTTAGTCGTTTAATTGTTTATGAAGCATAGTATTTCAACAACAAAATATACTTGTATTACAAAAACTTTTTAAGCCTTATAAGCAAAGCCTAAAGGCTAATTTTTTTTATTGATATTTTTATTGAGAAAAAAGGCGAAAAGTGATTCAATACTCCAAAAAACATAAGTCGGCAAAGGTAATGGAATTAGAATAAAAAATTGCATTAAATTATAAAGCTTTCTTAATTTATCAATTCACGCAATTTTAAGAACTTAAATATGCTTGGGAAATACTCAAAATTTTTCTATAGCGCCTAAACCAAACAATGCAAAATCATACTTTACAGGATCGAGCGAGTCTAATTTTCTTAAATAATCGGTTAATTCAATGGCAGCCAGCCAGTCAATTTGTTTACGTTGCAGTAGATTAAAACGTTTCGCGACTCTTGCCACATGCACATCAATTGGACAAACTAATTGTGCTGGATTAATTTTTTTCCAAATGCCAAAATCAACACCTTTATCATCATTTCTTACCATCCAGCGTAGAAACATGTTCAGTCTTTTGCAGTTTGATTTTTTTTCCGGGGTGGCGATATGTTTTTTTGTTCGCTGCGGCACATCTTTCAAAGAAAAAAAATAATGATGAAAGCCTCTCAGCATTTGCTCAATATTGTTTCCCCATTTTGTAAATGCTATTTCTAAAGAATCGTTTTGCTGATAATGAAATTTTAAAAATTCAACAAAGTATAAAAGATCGGTTGCATTAAAAGTTCTATGTTTAAAAGCCAATAATCTTTTCAATTCATCCAAATCTGCATTCAGGCAAAACTGATGCGGACTCATATTCATCCATTGCATTAATTCCTGCGATTTATTTATAATAGTTGTACGATTTCCCCAGGCGAAAACAGCAGCAAAGAAGCCTGCAATTTCTATATCTTGTTTTTTTGTAAAGAGATGCGGAATGCTTATTGGATCATTTTGTACAAATGCGGGCTGATTGTATTCTTCAACTTTTCTATCAAGAAACTTTTTCAGGTTATTGCTTTGCGAAACATTCATCATTAATACAAAAGAAGAACATGTGTATAATTTAACCAAAGTACCATAAAAAAACTGCGGTTGCATTCTTAAATTGCACATCACTATGGATAAATTTATTGTTTCAGCAAGAAAATATCGCCCGCAAACTTTTGATTCTGTCGTTGGTCAGCAACATATTACTACCACATTAAAAAATGCAATTAAAAATAATCAACTGGCACATGCATTTTTATTTTGCGGTCCGCGTGGTGTGGGCAAAACAACTTGTGCGCGCATTCTTGCCAAAACAATTAATTGTGAAAACCCGCAACCTAATAGAGAAGCTTGTAATAAATGTAATTCATGTATAAGTTTTAATGAAGGCACATCTTTAAATGTTCATGAGCTTGATGCGGCAAGTAATAATTCGGTAGATGATATAAGAACGCTGGTTGAGCAGGTTCGCTTTATGCCACAAGCAGGTAAATACAAAGTATATATTGTTGATGAAGTACACATGTTAAGTTCCTCAGCATTTAATGCATTTTTAAAAACATTGGAAGAACCGCCATCACATGTTATTTTTATTTTGGCAACAACAGAAAAACATAAGATCATCCCAACTATTTTATCGCGTTGCCAAATTTTTGATTTTAAGCGCATTACAACAAATGATACAGTTGTGCATTTGCAGGAGATTGTTGAGAAAGAAAATATTAAAGCAGAAAAATCAGCCTTACAAATTATTGCACAAAAAAGTGAAGGCTGTATGCGTGATGCGCTGAGCATTCTTGATAAGATTGTAAGTTTTACAAATGGTGAAGTAAACTATCAAAATACACTGGAACATTTGAATATTCTGGATGAAGATTATTATTTTAAACTGCTTGATAATTTTTTACAACAGGATATAGGCGCTGCCATGTTGTTGTATGATGAAATAAATAATAAAGGTTTTGAAGGTGATATGGTTTTAAATGGCTTTGCTGAATTTTTGCGCAATCTTTTGGTGAGTAAAAATCCAAAAGCTGCATCGCTGCTTGAAGTTGTAGAAGGCATGCAGGAAAAATATATTCATAAAGCTGCACAGGTTGGCATGTCTTATCTTATTAGTGCATTAAATATTTTAAATGAAACGGAAATAAATTACAAAATGGCGCGCAATAAGCGTCTGCATGTTGAGCTTGCTTTAATCAAACTAAATTATTTGCAGCAGGCAATGGAATTAGTAAATGATAATGGAAGTGTAATTAAAAAAAAACGGGTTGATGCGCCGGTAATTCATCAAACGAAACCAATTGCATTAATAAAAAAAACTACGGTTACAGAATCAAAATTATTTATTAAAAAAAATAGCACAACGCAGGAAATTAATAGTAAGCCTCACGTTAAACAAATAAATAATGTTGAAGAAGCAAAGCCTAAATATATTTCCACTGAAAAAAAGAGCGGATCAAAAAAAAATCTGCTGGAATCTTTACGGGAAAAAATAAGTTTAGATTATAATATTGAAGAAATACGAGAAGCGGAACCTTTAACTGCATTAAGGCTAAAGGAAATCTGGGATGAATATGCGGCAAAGCTTGAAACGGAAACCAGCAAGCATTCAACAGTTCAAACTTTTAAATCAGCAAAGCTTAACATAGAAACTGATAATTTTTTTACAGTGAATGTTAATGCGCTTACGCAACAAAAATTTATTGAACAGGAAAAAACAATACTATGTGATTTTATTCAACAAGCATTTAGCAACCGCAGCATTAATTTTAAAATTTTAGTTGAAGCTGGCACGCAAGAAGAAATTCCACTTCACCTTACGTTAAACAGCCGACAAAAATTTGAGCGTATTGCAGAAAAATACCCGTTAGTAAGAGAATTAAAAAACCGCTTGAATTTGGATATTGATTATTAATGTTAAGTGCGAAAAGTGTAATCTCACTTTTGATCTTTCACATCTTTATTCGTTTTAATTATTGTTTGATAATATTTACAAGCTGGCTTTAAACCACACTCATTACATTTTGGATTTCTAGCTACACAAATATACCTGCCATGCAAAATAAGCCAATGATGTGCTTTATGAATTAGCTCTTTCGGGATAAATTCTATCAACTGTTTTTCTGTTGCTAAAACTGTTTTTGCATTAACCGTTAGCCCAATTCTTGCAGACACACGAAATACATGTGTATCAACAGCCATATTTGGTTGCGCATCAATTACAGAAGTAATGACATTTGCAGTCTTTCTTCCAACACCCGGCAATTGCATAAGTTCTTCAACAGTCATCGGAATTTTTCCATCAAAATCTTTCATTACCATTTGCGCCATACCAATCAAATGTTTTGTTTTATTGTTTGGGTATGATATGCTTTTTATAAAAGGAAATAGCTGATCAAACTCAGCCTGAGATAATTTTTTTGCGGTTGGATATTTATGAAAGATAGCAGGCGTAGTAATATTCACACGCTTATCTGTGCATTGCGCAGATAGAATTACAGAAACCAATAATTGATAAGGATTATCGTAAACAAGTTCTGTTTCAGCAACCGGTATATGCTTTTGAAAATAATCTATACAGAATTGAAAACGTTCTTTTCGAGTCATAAAAAAAATTCTGTTCAGGACAACTAAATTAGCTTTTGAACAGAATTTTCTTTAAAATTTTATTACACAGTAACCGGTTTACGCATAGCGTAGTGTAATATATTTTGAACGGTTTGCTTGCAAGGTGAGCTTAATTGAATAGAATTTAACCGTGTTAGAGCTTCTTTAAGAACAGTAAACTTTTCACGTAAAGACCAGTTAACTGAAAGTTCTTCTGAAATCAAATTCATTTTATCAACTTCTAATTCTCCTGCACTGTATAATAATAAATCTTCCGGAGTAAAATTTGGCATAGCTAAATTTTTTTGTTAACAAATTTTTACTCACAGAATATTGGAGATCTTAAACCCAAATCAGGGTTATTTATCAAACGGCATTGAAAAACATTTATTGTTTATTCTCAGAATTTTCTTGATCTGCTGATTCATTGCTTACTACGAAAATATCTTCATTGTCCTTCTTCAATAAAAATTTTTCACGTGCGTACTTTTCTAATGCTGCAGAGTTATTTTGAAGATCAGCCAGGTTTTTTCTTGTTTGATCTATTTGCTGCTGATAAAATTTCTTACTGATAAGCAAATCGTTTAATTGCTTCTTGTGATCAATCTGGTTAAAAATATTGTTATGATCAATAAAAAGCATTAAAACAATAAAAACGGTTAACGTAATAATATATTTATTGCGAAGAATACCAATTATATTTTTTACCTGATCCATAAACAATTATGTTATAAAGTTACATAATCCGGTTGCCATTAAGATTAACGTATGAATATGTGTATAATTATTTGCTAAAGCGAATTTTTCCTTTTGGATAAACTCCACTTTTTCCTAGAGCTTCTTCAATTCGCAACAACTGGTTATACTTCGCAACTCTATCTGTGCGTGAAGCTGAACCTGTTTTAATTTGCCCGCAATTTAATGCAACAACTAAATCTGCAATAGTTGTATCTTCTGTTTCGCCGCTGCGGTGACTCATTATTGTTGTGTAGCCATTTGTTTGTGCTAACTGCACTGCGTTAATTGTTTCTGTAATTGTTCCTATCTGGTTTACCTTAATAAGAATACTGTTGGCAACACCATTATCAATACCGCGTTGAAGAATTTTTGTATTGGTCACGAACAAATCGTCACCTACTAATTGCACTTTGTTTCCGATAGCATCAGTTAATTTTTTCCAGCCATCCCAATCTTCTTCAGCCATTCCATCTTCGATTGAAATAATAGGATATTTATTAACCCATTCTGTCCAGTAAGAAACCATTTCATCGCTGCTTATAATTCTGCCGCTGCTTTTATAAAATTTATATTGATCATTAAAATACATTTCACTGCTGGCTGCATCTAAAGCAATTCCAATTTGCTCACCTGCTTTATAACCTGCCGCTTCTATCGCCTGTAACACTGTTTCAATGGCTTCTTCATTACTTTGAATATCGGGTGCAAAACCACCCTCATCACCAACATTTGTACTGTAACCTTTCTTTTTTAAAACAGTTTTTAGCTTATGAAAAATCTCAACACCCCAACGCAAAGCTTCACTAAAACTATCTGCACCAATTGGTACAATCATGTATTCCTGGTAATCAATTTTAT
>CAXSDU010000156.1:0-7029 GCA_964236165.1 uncultured Parafilimonas sp.
TTATTGAACCAATAGGCTGCTTCGCCTTGTATTAACTGCTTCACTTTGATGATGGTTTGTTCAGTACCCAGAGAAACTAAACAATGGCAATGCTCCTGGTATCCATTTATAAAATCAATAAAAATTCCTTTAGCTTTTGCATTTTCTTTTATGTGTTGCCACATAGCTTCCCTTATTGCTTTTGTTTTTAAATAAGGAACCCTGTTTTTGGTGCTCCATACAAAATGTATATACACTTTTACAAATGGCATGAACATTATATTATTATAGTTGGGCTAAAGCCCATTTTTTTATTTATTTAACCCACAGGCTAAAGCCTGCGGCTATTCAAAGCCTGTGTCTATTCAAGCCTGCGGCTATTCAACAATTTATTGCAAAAAAGCTGAAGCCAGGTATTCATCAATCTGAATTGCATCCAGATGGATGGATGATAAAAAAGATGCAAAAGATAAAAGGCTTTAGCCAAATATTAATCTTTTCCTTTTAACGCAATCACACATGTTGTGGCGTTATGCATTTCCAAATTTCCACCGGTTGCTCTTCCTAATTCTGCATTGGAAAACATACCAGCCATGGGAACGTTCCATACATTTTTTACGCCTGCTATTTCTTCGTTCATTAAAGGGCCCAGCGCAAGAATTCTTCCGGCACAACTAAATACAACTACTGCATCAGCTTGCGGCATTTCAGTTGCTTTTAAATTTTCTACACCCTGCACTACTTTATCCATTACATCCCAATCCGGAGGCAAAGAGAAACGCACTTTTGATCCTTGTGGTATTGTGCCACTGGTATAAAAAGAATGATCTGTCCAGTCAATCATAAGCCCGGGGCGCATCACCGGATCACCTTTTTCTCTTTGTAATTGCAATGGAAAGTTTGCGGCAATTTCTACGAGCGTGTCTTTATTATCCGGTGTTACATTTTCGAGGCCGCCATATTTTATGGTGAGATCTAAAACAGGTATATCATCAACAGTGTACACATGATTGCCTGCACTTTTTGTTACGGTTCTTTCAGTACCTACTGCTTTCCATCCACATGCAGCGATACCTTTTATTTCCACTTTTGTTTCATCGAGCACTAAACAAATAATTGCCTTGCCATTATCTTTTTCATTTGTAAAAACAAAATTATCTGTGAAGGCATAATCATCACCGGCACCACCACCAAATGCATTGATGTTTTCACCCGCTACGTCTTCCAATCCGCGCAATATTTCTTCACCATCGGTTTCATAATGACTAAGCCCTATTAAAAAAGCCGGAACAGCAAATTTTTCTTTTGCATCTCGTGCAATTTTTTTTGCTACTTCTCTGTAATTAGGTTCAGTAAATTCTTCAAAATATATTTTGAAATATTCTTTGTTGATATCAAGCAGCAGAATTGCGGCAGAACCTTTCTCTATTTCTTCATTAATGAACTCGCCGTTGGTTGTGCAACCGAAAACAGCAATACCATTTTTATCCAATAAATCAGTAATCGCCATTCTATCCTGCGCTTTGGATATAAATGCAATTGCCAGCGTTGGTTTAAAACCATCTACCATACTTTCTTGCAAAGCAGATTTAAATTCTTCTGTTGATTTTGTTTTTATTGATTTTGCTTTCATGATTTTATTTGCTTTTATTTTTCTTTTAATGCTACCCAGCTTACTGTTGTTCCATGAAATTCACAAGAACCGCCATCAAGCTTTCCAAATTCACCCAATGAGAAAAAACCTATCATTGGTTTCTTCCATGTTGCTGCCAATCCTTCTATCTCTGTTGAAATCATTGGTCCGAAAGTACCTAACCTGCCTATACAGGAAAACACAATCAATGCATCTGCATCAGGCATAGTTTTTTCCTTTATTATCCTTGTACTATCTACTACTTTATCAATTACATCAAAGTCGGGCGGCAGGGAAAAACGAAAAATTTCCCCTTCCTTCACCTGTGCTCCTACCATTATTGATTTGTCGGCTGTGTTCCAAAGCAGCAAAGGTCTCATTACAGCACTTCCTTTCGCCCTTTGAAACTGTAAAGGATAACCTAAGTCCGAAGGAATAAGCCCGCTTGCCTGTTTATTATTAGCTATTATTTCCTCGCCTAAAAATTTTTGAATCACATTCATTGCCGGTTCATCATCAATAGTAAAAATCCATGTGCCGTCAGTTTTTGTAATTTTTTTCTCCGTACCTACGGGCTTCCATCCTGAAACTGCCAGCCCGTTTATTGAAATTTTATCCTGGTCAATTACGAGTGCAAGAAGTCCTTTTGTACTGGATATATCTTTTGTAAATACAATACCTGAAAAATCTGCTGGATTACCAGCTACACCGCCCATAACCGTAACTTCATTGCCTGCGGCATTTGTCAAGCCATTAATCAACTCTTCGCCCGACATTTTTATATCAACGGCGGAGATGATGAAGCCGGGATTTTTAAAAGCCTGAACACCAGCTTCCCAAACCTGCCACGCTGCTTCAATTGGAGATGATTGCGTATATTCTTTTAGTACAATGCTAAAATATTTTGGGTTGATATCTAACAATAATATTACAATACTATCATCGGGTTCAATCCCTTCTTCTGTAAATTTTTGCGAAGTGCTGGCACCGAAAACAGCAATTCCTTCTTTGTCAAATATTGCACGAATGGCTTCTGCATTTTCAATTTTAGTTATAAAAACAATTGCCAGCGTTGGTATAAATTCATCCTTCTTACTTGCAGTTAATACCTCCTGAATTTCTTCTGTTGATTTTCCTTTTATTGATTTTGCTTTCATGTTTTATTATTTTATTTGACCAAGCTGTGTCATCAATTAATATTTCCAAAAAATTCAATTTTAAGGTCTTGCACCAATGATTCAACTTATTCTTTTTTTGCATTATCGCTGATATGTTCACGATAATTGAGATAGCATGAACAATTGAATCAACATTTGCTTTTTGAGCAAAACATTTTGTGCAATTAAAAAAAGTAAATTATTATTAATATTTTTTTCATGTTATGTTAATCGTTTTTGTTGTGTTCCAATTTCTCAATTGTTTTTTTTGATGAAGCTAAACGTATTGACTTATTCTTCTCAATCATTTTATTGTTTTTAATTATTTGGGATTTTTCAATAATTGTATACCACCGGATAATCATTTTAAATCTTAGCAATATTTAAAATGATTTTGTTACTCATTAAAAGACAAATAGATTTATTGATAAGCATAATAGATTGGTATTTAAAATAGGGTAACAGCTACCATTACAGCAGTTTGGAATAATAGGTGAATATACAGATTTAATCTTTTTTTGTGAAGCTAAGCAACCGGCAATTGTATTATAAATTTTGTTCCTTCTCCTTCTTTGCTTTCTGCTTTAATTGTGCCGTTATGTTCTTTGGTGATGATGTCATAACTTAAGCTTAAACCTAATCCTGTTCCTTGCCCTGTTGGTTTGGTTGTAAAAAATGGCTGAAAAATTTTATCAACTATATCTTGCGAAATGCCATTGCCATTATCAGTAACAATAATTTCAACTTTATTATTTAGTTTTTTTGTTTGAATTGAAACGAGTGGTTTGTAAGTTTCATCAGCAGTTTTTTTCTTTTCGTTCACAGTATAAAATGCATTATTAAAAAGATTGATGAATACTCTTCCAATATCCTGCGGAACAATATTTAAATTGCCAATACTTTCATCAAAATATGTTTTAAAATCTGCATTAAAAGATTTGTCTTTTGCACGAAGCCCATGAAAACTCAACCGCAAATATTCATCAGCCAAAGCATTAATATCTGTTGATTCTTTTACGCCTGTATTTTTTCTTGAATGTTGCAGCATGCCTTTTACAATGGCATCTGCACGCTTGCCATGATGATTTATTTTTTCCTGGTTATTTATTACATTTTCTGCAATTAATTTCACATCTTCAATATTTCCTTTGTCAATTTCTTCTTTTAGTTCAATAAGCAGTTCTTTATTTACTTCAGAAAAATTATTTACAAAATTTAACGGGTTTTGAATTTCATGCGCAATGCCCGCAGTAAGTTCACCAAGGCTTGCCATTTTTTCACTTTGTATTAATTGCGCCTGTGTAGATTTTAATTCGTGCAATGTAATTTCCAGTTCTTCTTTTTGTTTGGTAAGTTCGGCTGTACGTTCTGCAACCTGCACCTCCAGTTCAGCCTTCATTGCATTTGCTATTTTGTTATTTGCTTCTTCTTCTTCAACACGTTTATTAATCTTATCTAATTGTTTATTTTGCCTTATTGTAAGATACCAAACACCAATCATCCAGGCTATACTAAAGAAATTAAGACTGCTTAAAAAACCATTCCATCCTGTATAAAAATCATGATTAATTAACTTAACAATATTGGTAAATAAAGACACTAATATGTAAGGCGCAATCGCAATTAATACTTGTCTGGCAGATTTAAATTCAGGTTTTTTGTACAGTATATAAACAAGGTAAAATAGTGCGGCCTGCCCAATCCAAACCGTTATAAAATGATAAGAAGATGCAAATACAGTAATTACAATCATTGCAATTGAACCGTAAGTTGCCCAGGTAAATTTTTCATCCCATTCTGCAAGTTTGCCCGATGCATTAAGAAAAGTGCGCAGGTATCTTATTGCAATAATTATAAGAATGAAATCAGTAATCATAATTCGGTTTCGTAATATAAATATGTAGCATCATTAACTTGAGGCATTATCAAATTTATCTTAATAAAAGCAAGCTTAAAATTATTTTATGCAACTGGTTTAAAATTGCGGCTAATAAATTTGTTATTCGAAAAATATTTCCTTTCCTATCCAATTACACAAATCTTATTTGTTATTTAGCTATAACATACATGGATAAAAAAACTATCAAAAAGAAAATAGATATGCTTTAATATAAAATCATAATCGCGTAAAAATTATTATTACTTTAATAAGTATACTTTTTTTGATTTTGGGTGATAGATTTTGTAACCATGTAAACTTTTTATAAATTATTTTTGGGCTATGCTTGATTGGCAGGAAATTCTTTTGCGACTTTTTGTTGCTACAGTTTTGGGTGGTTTAATTGGAATGGAGCGTCAGCGATATGATGGTGGCGCAGGTTTACGCACACACATGCTTGTATGTTTGGGTTCATCTTTAATTATGATTGTTTCCGCTTATGGTTTTAATGATGTATTGTCGAAAGATCATATTGCACTTGATCCTTCACGTGTTGCTGCGCAGGTAGTAAGCGGTATTGGTTTTTTAGGTGCAGGCACTATTTTATTTTTAAAACAGGAAGTTATAAAAGGATTAACAACTGCTGCAGGTTTATGGACAGCAGCGGGCATTGGACTTGCAACCGGTGGCGGCTTGTATTTTGCAGCAGGCGCTGCTACAGTTTTGGTTTTAATAATTCTTGTTGTGGCAAAGCCTTATAAAAAAAGATTAAACTCAAGAAAAAATCATAATGAAATTTTCTTAAAGCTTGATAAAGAAAAAACTTCGCTTACAACGCTGGATAATTTTATTGCTGATGAAGAATTATCATACAGTAATTTTAGAATTGCTAATACAAAAGGAAATATCTATTCAATAGAATTAAGGTTTGATAAATCAATTTCGCAAAACACAATTTATCATCTAATTGATAAGCTGAATATACTTAACGGAATTTCTAACGCTGAATTAAAAGCGCCATTTCAACGTTAAGCAATAATTGCTGCGTCTTCTTTTTCTTTCAGATTTTTTATAAAATCCAGAGCTTCAGAAACCACATCGCACATAATAGTTATTAATGAACCTTGTTTCGCATTATTATATGCATACATTATAGCATCTTCTTCTTTATAAATAATTTCTACAGGAATCTCCTTTGTCTTTGCTTCATTAATTCCTTCAACCAATAAATTCACAATTTCTTCTGCAGTACGCCCACGTAAATTTTTGTCGCATCTAATAATTATTTCATCAAAATATTTTGAAGATAATCTTCCTAATTCACGAATGTCTTCATCGCGTCTGTCGCCGGTGCCGCTTATGATTCCAACTTTTGGTGTACCATCCATCTTGTTTATAAAACTTCCAAGTAATTCAAGTCCTGCAGGGTTATGCGCAAAGTCTGCAAGAAATTTACATTTCTTAAATTCAAACATATTTAAACGCCCGGGTGTTTGCACCGGCGATGGAACGAATGTGCTTAAACCGGATCTTATATCTTCTATAGAAATATCGCGGAATAAATAAGCAGCAAGCACTGCAGGCAAAGTGTTCATTATATTATGCAATGCTTTGCCATCGTATGTAATAGGAATATCAGTAACCTTCATTACACGAATTTTCCATGTACCTTTTAAAATAGAAACATAATTATTTTCATACACTACGGCGTAGCCGCCTTTTTTGCAATGCTTTTTTATACGCGGATTATTTTCATCCATACTAAAAAAAGCAACACTACAGTCAAGTGTTTCATGCATTTTATAAACAAGATCATCTTCTGCATTTAAAATAGCAAAGCCACCTTTACGCACAGTTTCTGGTATCACACTTTTTACTCTTGCCATTTGTTCTAATGTTTGAATACCCGCAAGCCCCATGTGATCTGCAGTAACATTGGTAACAATTGCTACATCGCATTTATCAAAAGCCAAACCTGATTTTAATAAGCCACCACGCGCAGATTCAAGCACAGCAAAATCTACAGTAGGATCACTCAATACAAAAGTTGCACTTACAGGTCCTGTGCAATCACCCTTCATCATCATCTGGTTTTGAATATAGACGCCATCACTTGTTGTATAACCAACTTTTTTGCCGGCAGTTTTGCAGATATGTGCTGTTAATCTTGTAGTAGTTGTTTTACCATTTGTGCCTGTTATGGCAACAATAGGAATTCTGCCTGTGCTGCCTTTTGGAAACAACATATCTATTACTGGTTCTGCTGCATTACGCGGTAAACCAAATGCTGGCTCAACATGCATACGAAAACCCGGTGCAGCATTTACTTCCAGCACAGCGCCGCCATTTTCTGTTATAGGTTTGCGCAGATCGGGCGCCAT